>JASLRF010000228.1 GCA_030744095.1 Pirellulaceae bacterium
CTAGTGGTGCGTCAACATAGAGTTTACTAATCCTTGGATACCGTGTATGTACCGATTCTTCGGTAAGTTCTTTCACGTATCCAAGGATGGATTTGATGCAAAAGGTCTATGTGGTTCAATTGTCGAGCGAGGAACGGGAGCAACTTCAGGAACTGATCAAGAGAGGAAACCGCAAGAAGGGACAACGGCCGTCGGCGCTCAAGCTTACAAGAGCCCGAATCCTGCTCAAGGCCGATCAAGCCGACGACGCTCCGGCGTACACCGACGCCGAGATTGCTGAGGCATTGGATGTTTCGCCCAAAACGGTTTTCAATCTCCGCAAGAAGTGGGTCGAGATGGGACTCGAGCAGGCACTTGAGCGACGTCCCCAACAGAATTGCCGTCAGCCTAAACTCGATGGGAAGGCTGAAGCGAAACTGGTTGCCTGTAGTTGTGGTCCTCCACCAGAAGGTCGAAACAAGTGGACGCTAAGGTTGCTGGCCGATCGAGCAGTCGAATTGGAACTCGTCGAGTCAATCAGCCACGAAGCCGTACGGCAGACGTTAAAAAAAACGTCGTCAAGCCTTGGCTGACGCAGTCGTGGTGCCTGCCCAAAGAACATGACGCGGAATTTGTGTGGCGGATGGAGGACGTGCTCGATGTCTACTCGCGTCCATATGACCCGCGTTTTCCCGTAATTTGCATGGATGAAGCGTCCAAGCAACTCGTCGGTGAAGTCCGTGACCCGTTGCCGATGCGTCCCGGTGATCCGTTGCGGATCGATAGTGAGTATGTGCGCCTGGGGACGTGCAATTTGTTTATGTTTTGCGAACCGCTGCGTGGTTGGCGGCACGTCCGCGTCACCGACCGCCGGACGAAGGTGGACTGGGCATACGCGTTGCAAGATTTCTTGCAGGAGTTTTACGCCGACGCGGAAAAGATCGTATTAGTGATGGACAACCTCAACACCCATTCTCCGGGCTCGTTCTACGAAGCGTTTGAAGCGCAAATCGCCCGCGAGTTGACCGAGCGTCTGGAGATTCACTACACGCCGAAACACGGCAGTTGGTTGGACATTGCCGAATGTGAATTCAGCGTTTTGCAGCGTCAGTGCTTGGATCGTCGTATTGAGAGTGCGGCACTGCTTGGTCGAGAAGTCAATGCATGGCAGGAATCTCGCAATGCGATCGACAGCAAGATCAATTGGCAATTCACCACCGACAAAGCTCGGACGAAGTTACGTCGCCTCTACCCGGAATATCTCCGGCGGGACAGCGACCAACCTTCGCCGGTGCCAACCAAGGTCCACAACTAGTAAACTCAGCATTGACAAGCCACTAGGGTAGCCCACGTTCGGTATTAAAGTGATTGTCGAGGCTAGTAGGCCGAGTTACAAACAGGAATCAGTCGTCTCAGCTTTGTACAATGAGCTGTAGCCTGAGGCACTCGGTGTTGTCGCCCTCGGCGTTTTACTGGCAACGAAACTGGCAGATTACCACGGTATCTTCGTCACCAGAACACGCTCGCCGGCGTGATGGCGTGCTCCGCCGCGGCTGCCGGCCGTTTCCGTCGGTCAGCGTTTTAGCTACCGTGATGGGACCAGATGGAGACACAATGTGGCTCCAGATCGGGCATAATGTATGAACGAAACAACTGCCTGCCGTATTCGCTACTCTTTGATAGGAAACACTGTTGTGCCTGCACATTTGCGGCGTGAGTCAAGTACGGTCGCTGCAGTGATGCTCATCTCGCTCATCATTGGGGCTCCCATCTCAGCATCAGCTCAGCACCGGACCTTCGTAGGAAGTAGTCGTTTGAGCCTGGGAACGGAAACAAACCTCTCTGCGTCCGTGCGAGCTGGGGATTTGGATCGGGACGGCGACATGGACCTCGTCGTGGCGAACGGTCGCCATTGGCCTCAACAGAACTACGTGCTGCTCAATGACGGTCGAGCGCGATTCAGCGTGATGCGGCCGCTGGGAGTCGATCGCGCGACGAGCTACGCTTGCGAACTCGCTGATTTGGATGGTGACGGTGACTTAGATGTTGTGACGGGCAATGCGATGGCAGCGTGCAATATTTTCCTGAACGACGGCTCCGCGAACTTTACGAAACATCCGAGTTTGGACCAGATAACAAGCGTCCGCAGCCTGACGCTGGCAGACATTGATCAAGACGATGACATTGATATCCTGGTTACGAGCCGTGGACGCGCGAACATCATCTACCTAAACGACGGCTCCGCTGGCTTTCCAGAAAGGACGTCTTTCGGAACCAGTCAGGATTCCACGCTCGACGTGGCCGTTGTAGACATCAACCTCGACGACAGGCCGGACCTACTTCTCGCGAACCGCGATGATCAAGAGAACGTGTTGTTGCTCAATACTGGAAAGACGGAGTTCACAAAGACACCGTTCGGGACCAAAGCGAGAAACAGCCGCGCCGTTGTCATCGCGGACCTTAATGCAGACGGCAAGCCGGACTGCGCAGTGGGCAACATCGGCTCTGAAAACTGTGTCTACTTCGGTGATGGCTCCGGCGTGTTGCACGACGAAGTCAGATTTGGGCAAGCCGCCTCTCAGACATACTCATTGGCGGCTAGCGACATGGACAATGACGGTGACATCGACCTGGTCGCTGCCAATGTGCAAGGTCGCAATGCGGTTTACTTCGACGGAGGTGACGGGCAACAATTCCAAGAGCTCCTTTTCGGTGATCCAAACTCGGCGTCCTACGGCGTTTGCATCGCCGACTTCGATGGCGACCAGTTTGATGACATCGCGGTTGCGAACTCGAATTCGCAGAATCATATCTTCTTGAATCGTCCGGCTCGATCTGGGCGGAGAGCAAATCGAGAGAACTTTTCGCTGGTCAAATCTCCGGAGGCAAAACCGAGCACTACCGCGCAGACAGGGACTCGACAACGTTCCAGCGGTCGCAATTGGCCAGCGTTTCGAGGAACAGGAGCTCGTGGAATCAGTGACGGGTTCCCGCTGCGATCGACGTGGAATGCCGATCCAGAAAAGGAAAACCCGATCGGTGTGCTCTGGCGGAGGCCCGTCCCGGGACTTGGACATTCGAGCCCCATCGTTGTCGACAACAAGATCTGGCTCGCCACCGCGGTTGCGGCTGCCGGCGAGGCGCCGTTGAAAGTTGGCAGAGGCGGAGCACCCGATGCTGCCGACGACAACGGTGAGCAATCGTGGACGATCCTGTGCTTTGACAAGCGGTCCGGTAAAGAGTTATGGAGCAGGACTGTACACCAAGGAAAGCCACGTGCAACTAGGCACGCCAAAGCGACTCATGCAAACACGACGGTGACCGTGGATGGCAACTACTTAGTCGCATTTTTTGGCTCCGAAGGACTGTACTGCTATGACTTGGCAGGCGAACTGAAGTGGAAACGTGACCTCGGTGTGGTCAACATTAGCAAGTACGGAATTGGCTGGGGTTATGCCAGTTCACCCGCCGTTCATAACGGACGTATCGTATTGGTCTGCGATGACCCGCAGGACCCTTACTTGGTCGCCTTGAGTTTGCTGGACGGCGAGGAACTCTGGCGAGTATCCAGAAAGGGCGACAGCGACCGTAGCTGGGGTACGCCCCTGATCCATCAAAGCAAGAATCCGGGGGTGACGCAGGTTGTGGTCAATGGATGGCCGTCCGTAGTCTCCTATGACTTCACCGACGGAAGAGAGCTATGGCGTATTCGAGGCGGAGGTGACAATCCAGTTCCAACACCTTTTGTAGCCAACGAACACATTTACATCACCAGAGCCCATGGCACTCAATCGCCGATTTACGTCGTTAATCCAGCGGCGCGGGG
>JASLRF010000229.1 GCA_030744095.1 Pirellulaceae bacterium
TAACGGATCTTCGAGATATTTCGCTAGAACTTCCTCGGCGCCGGCAAACCGACCATCGGCGTCCAGCATCGTAACGTAGCCGTCCAGCGGCGGATTGAGGTGCGCCGGCCAGCCCTTGGGATGTGCCGGCCAGCCATTGGGATGTGCCGGCGCAATCTCGCGGAGGGCATTCTCCATGGTCGCCAGCCCCTGCTTTCGATCGCCATGTGAGTAGAAAAGCGCCTTGGCCAAATAATAGGAAACGTAGAAACGATCCTCCGTCGCAGGCTCGGTCATCTTCACCAATTCGCGAAGCTGCCGCAGACGTTCATCGTTCAATTTGGTGTGGTTGATCTTACCCAGGTCGGCCAAGACATCGGCCATCTGCCTCACTTCGCCCTCGACCCATTGGCGGACGAAGGCACCTTGCAAGGCAGTGACTGCGGCATCGACATGCGGCCCTGGCTGATTGAGCACGTCCGCGGCTTGACGTTCAATCATGCACTCCAACAGATCGAGCGCTCGCCGATCGAGTGTCGAGTCGATTGTCTCGCGCAGCTCGGCAACTCGACCTAACAACTCGTCCGCCGTGGCCTCTTTGCGAATTTCGAAGAACAAGTTGGCACGTAGAGACTTAAGAAACGGATAGACCTGCTGCGGCGTGCGGCCGGTCAGTGCGTCGGGAACCATCTGCAACAGCCGAAAATCTCGGCAGGCCGTGTAGAATTCGCGTAATTGGCCGACATAGTTGCCAGGCTGATCACTCTTTGCAAACAGAGCCTGGAACGCAAACAGCACGTTTTCATCGAGCTCCGTAGGTAGTGGTACGCCGCTTTGGTTCCAGGGCTGGATTTGCTGGTGCAGCCATTGTTGAATGCGATACTCTTCCATCACCTTGAACAGTTCGGTCTTCGCACGATCGTGTTCGGCGCGGCGATGGGCGACCAGGTACCAATCGGCCAATGCCGAATGATCCGACGGCGCTAGCTGCGAAGTGCGCTGGACCGTCTCGAACAGCATCACCGCTTCGTCGATCTCGCCTTGCTCGGCCAGCAGCCGTCCTAATGCCAACTGCCAGGCCGCTGGGACTTTGTCCGCGCGAATCCAGTTACGCAGATCCAGTTCCAGATCATCCGGCCGATCCAACGCAACCAACAATTTGAACCGCTGCTGCTGCCATGCCCGTGCGACGTCGCCTTCCAGCCGCATTCCGACGGAAACGTATTTGAGTACGCGTGCGGCCAGTGACTTCGGTGCGGAACGTCGAACGGCAAGATAACTGACCATCGCCAGTGCACGTTCGCGTAAGAGATCTTGTAACAACTTCAGGCGCATTGCCTCCGCGGCCAGCTCGTCGGTGTCCGATTCGGGGACTGCTACCGCTTGGGGCGCATCGCCAAGAACCGTCCAGCATTCGGCCGCGACCAGCTGGCGGTTGCGCCCAAGTTGCAGGTCCAAGAACATCCGCTCGGCGGCCACCCAATTGCGAAGTATGTCGCCGGCAAACTCGGGGGCGGATTCGGCCAGACGAGCGGCCAGTCCTTCCCGCGCACTTCGCACGAATTCCGCCCGCTTCTTGGCCAACTCGGCTCGCGTCAGTTCTTCGGGGCGACCCGTGTCTTGCAACTGCTTCCGATCTTCTAGTTGACGGGCCTGCAGCATTCGATCGACAAAACGGTGCAGCTCGCGAACTTGAGTTGCCCAACGCTCTGACGGATGTTCCGCAGCAGACAGCCGTGGAATCAGCGCCAACGCTTCGGTTTCATTCTCCGCCGTCCAGCCACGCGTCAATAATTCGGCAAACAGTGCGTTCACCAGTGTTGCAGCCAGCGTCGCGTTTGACTCCTGTTCGGCGCGAACGATTCGCTGTCGCATGAACGGCAAATGATCGCTGTCGTGAAAGTGGGTCCCGTAGATCTGCAAGAGTGCGCCACCTAACGTTTGCCGCTGCGACTCATCATCGGCCTTCTCCCACCGCGACCGCAACGTCTCGGCGATCAGCTTCCACTGGGCCGCAGAAATCTCACTTCGCCCGACAGACCACCTGACGTACGAGGCGACGTGAACTGGCAGTAGATCCCCAGCCGAGGCAACCAGGCGCCGGGCAACTTCCGCTCGCAGCCGATCGGATTCATCCGAGTCCACAAAGCGGTGGTGGTCCATGATACTGCTGGCGATGTGGAAATGCTCTTGATGCCCGAGGAAGAACCTCGCCGTCTGCTCGAGATCGTCAAACCACGCTGGGTCGATCCAATTCATATACACGCGATAACGCTGCCCACGCGCATAAGAAGACGCCGCGTTCAATCGCGCGAGAAGGCTCGCATCAAGCTTACCTTCGGCGCGACCGTTCTTGAGCCACTCGCGTGCGATCGTGTCAGCGTCCCGCGTCCGATCGGCCATGATGAAGGCGTGCAAATGCTGCAAATAGATATCTTGGCTTGTTGGGCTGGTCGCCACCCATTCCTCGAAGAACGTCACAAGTTCATCGGCCAGGCCTTGTTCGCGCAACAACGTCACATACCCTGTTCGCAGCTCGCGATTCTCAGACTCGCTTCGTTCGACGTCACGATCCAGCTCCTGCCGTAACCACACCCACGCCGCGTCATGTTCGCCGGAGTTTGCCAGGTCGCGCGCGTAACTGGTCTGGGCTGCGATATCCCATGGCATGGCAATTGCGATCGCGTGCTGCCGGGGTAACAGTTCCGCGGTCCGCCGCAGTGATCGCAGGGCTTGCGTATAGCGGACGTCCCAGCGAAGTGCCCCGATGGCGACCGTCGGCTGGCGCTCAAAAAGCGGACGCAGTCGTTCCAACAGACGCAGAACTTCGTTCTGGTCGGCAATTTGACCTGTCTGACCGAGCACATATTTGGCCAGAAAAAACTCGTCGACGCGTTTCTCGGCGACAAGCCAATCCGCCTGCTCCAACAGCAGTTGCCTAACGTCGTCGTTCTTCCTGGCTGCGGCCAGAACACCGGCACGGATCCAGACGATCCCGGGCTTGCCGCCGGCCAGCTTCTCCATCTCGGCTAGTTGCTTGAAGACGACCTCCCAGTTCTGAATCCGAGACGCATTTAATAGCAGGACGAGACGATGTTCGAAGTCCGCGGAGCCGTCGGCGGCGGCCACTTCGGCCTTGCGCACCGTTGGCAACACCATTGGAAGCAACTGTGTGGTGTCACGGTCCGGCATCTCCTGGCTGATGCGTCTGGCAAATGCAGCTGGCTTCAGGTTGCGGACCGTTTGCGTCGTGACAGAAGTTCGTCGACCTTGCGCATCAAACGTTTCGACCTTGGCCGGCCACCAGCTACCTGCCGATTCGAAGTAGTCTTGGTACTTCGTCGACGACGCTATTTTGTTGTCAGCCCGTCGCTCGGCGCTGAGAATGACATTTCTGTCCGTATCGATCACGAAGCGTTGCTCTACCACTGACGACGAACCGACGTTGGTCAGGATCATCACGACTCGGTCGTCGGCTGGGCGTTCGAGTTTGACATCGTACCTGCGATAAGACTCGTGCAGTGGCTTCACTGCAAACGCGCGCAGACCGGGAACCAGAGATTCAAGGTCGCGTGACGTCGACTTGCGAACTCGGCCGGTGTGAAACGCCCGCGAGTATGCGCCGCGCTGTTGATTGTCGCACCAATGGACCAAAGTCTGCGCCGTCACGTTTTCTGAGAACGACAACCATTGCTTTGGCGATAACAGCTCCAATTGACCCGACGCGCCAGTCTCTCGATTCCAACGTGGATCGGCGGACTTGTTCTGCCGGATCACTTCGATGCCGCCCGCATCAAGAGTGATCTCTTGCACCAAACTCCGCGAGAGATCGATCGCGGCGGCTGGCCATGTTGATTCTGGCAGCGGCTTTGGCTCTGCCGGCTGTGGCGGAACCGTGGGATAAAGCGTGTTGAGCCATCGGACGTAGTTGCTGGACGAGCCGACGTAACGGCCACGAAACATAGGCTGAAATCGCTCTTGCGGACTCAGCACGGCGGCATTTCGCAAATCACGACGTGCATCGAAAAGACCCCTACGCGAGAAGAAGCCCTGAGCCTTCTGCTTGAAAAAGTAGCCGTCCTCCGTCCGTTGTAATGCGCCGGCGCGGGCCGGTCCACTGAACGCTTGAAGGTCACTAACATCGAAATCAAAGTCAAGTGCGGACTTTCGACTGTTGGATTCCCAATCAACGATGTTCATGTTGAATCGCCCGCCATCATACGACTCGTCGGAAGATGACAACTTGTCGCTCTCACTCTTGACGAGAGAGTCCACAAGGCCATTGAGGTCGCCACCCCAGCGACTCGAAAGCGGCATAGCCCGGGCGAGTTGCAATGACCCATCGGCAGATCCACCGCTTCCCCCATAGCTGCCCCATGCGTGCTGTGAATCAAACGACGACAAAGACCCCATCACAGATATATCCATGAGCCGCGGATCGAAGTGTTCGAACATCCGCGGATCGCGTCCCAGTCGTGTCAGCTCGGCGAGAATCTGTCGGCGTAGGTTCAACCGCCAATCGCCGGCCCGTTTGATCTGCTGTTGCCGCAGTTCAAATGTGGCATCGTCGCGGCCATCGGCAAAAAAGCGTTCGCCGTCTCGCATTTGATAGCGTCGCTTCACGCCAAACCGCTCGCGATCTTCGTCTGTCTCCAATACAAGCAGCGACGTGTACGGTGTGATGATATGAAACTCCTCCGAGAGCGCAATGATCTGATCTTGAACAAGCGTGCTCGTGCCCTCTTCCAGCAGCTGGTCCAGATGCGCCCGCGCCCAGAGGCGTGGAATGAAGGAGTTCCCCGTTTCGGCATCGGCCAGCTTCAATCGCGAA
>JASLRF010000230.1 GCA_030744095.1 Pirellulaceae bacterium
CACGCACCCGCAGCGTGCATTGCATGTTGGCCTGAACTTGACGCCTAGCGCTGTGTTCTTCCTTTCTGACGGAAAATTCAACACACCGAAGCCGGTGGGGTTCTTCGGCGGCGAGGCGTTGGACGCCAAAACCGTGGTGGAACGAACCAATCCTGGTAACATCCCGGTACATGCGATCGCATTCGAGGATCCGTCCAGCCGCAAGAATATGAATGAGATTTCGAAAATGACCGGCGGCGATTTTCGCTATGTCCATAGGAGCGGGCGTACTACCGGAGCAAAGGTTGCAAGTGCCGGGCCGCATGATCCGTTCACCGCGACGTCAGCAAAGATAGATCCACTCGCCGAGCAGAAAGCATCAAAATGGATGGGTTATGCTGACGACATGGAAGCCATTGATAACAAGCGGATGGCTAAGTATTACTACACGAAAGTAATGCGAGAATATCCCGATACGAATGCCGCCCAGGAAGCTCGGCGGCGGCAGGGCGAAAGCAAGGGCAACTAGCGTTGGCGGTGGCCAGCGAGGGCGTCATCTCTTCACACCTCTCCCGCAAGCAGACTTCTTCGCTTTGGAGGTTTGGGAGAGAGTGCCGGAAGGTTGCGGCGTGGCGCTGTCCAACTATGCGTCAGGTGTCAATTCAAACCGTTCGCCCAATTCGAGCACAGAATAGCGTTGCCGGAGCGCACCAGCTGTTTTCACAAACAAGTCGGGCGACGCCGTGTTGAACGTAAACATGTCATAGTGACAGGGGATCACGACGCCCGCTCCGATGTCGCGGGCTAGTTGTACGGCTTCGTCACCCCAAAGATTGCCCGCGACCCGTCGTTCTGGTCCGCGACCGTTGATTGGCAAGATGGCTATATCGATCTGCCAACGGGCGAGTTGTTCCGCCATTCCGTCGTAGCGCAACGTGTCGCCGCTGTGATAGATCGTCCAAGGACCGATCTGGAGGACATAACCCAAGAATCGGCAGCGTCCCCGCTCGTCACGCTCGATGCTATCATGCGCCGCAGGGACCGCGTGGATCGTGATTCCCGCGGTCGAAATCGAATCGCCGGCGTCAATCTCTGTAAGGCGCGATGGTTCAACGGCCAGCCGATCAGCGGCAAACATCCGATTCGCCGCCGGGACGGCCAGGTCGACGGTTGGATTCACCTCCAGCAGTGCCGTCAGTGTCGGGCCATCCAAATGGTCCGTATGATTGTGGCTGGACGTGATCAGGTTGACAAAATTCAGGCTCCCGGGAGCGACAACCAATTCGCTCATCCGCACGTGCGGCTTGTCGGTGTTGGCGTATTTTTCCGTCAGCGAGTCGGAAAGGTATGGATCGATCAACAAGTGACGATCTTGCCAATGGACCAGGAATCCGCTTTGCCCAAGCCACCACAGATGAAGCGTGTCTTGGTTATTCCGGGCGGCGTTGATATCGGCTAACAAAGCCTCATGCGCGAGGCGCGGCACGATCATAGACCCACCTCCGTGCGAACCAGTTGCACACCGGCGACCATGTTGGTCAACTTCTGTCGCGCTGCCCACCGGGCGGTTTGGCTGAGCCCACAATCGGGCGCAAACGACAACCGCTCGGCCGGCGCGTACTGCAGCGATTCACGAACACGCGCCGCGACGTCCTCAGGCGTTTCAATGTAGTAGCTCTTGACGTCGATGATGCCCACGCAGACATCGGTTCGCTTGGCGATCTGTTCGATAATTGCCAATTCGGCGTATTCGCGATTGGCCATTTCGACATGGATTTCGTCGACCTTCATCTCCAGAAAATCTGGAAACAGGGGCGCATAACGACGAAGGCCAACGGCGTGCCCTTTGAAATTGCCGAAACAGAGATGCGTCGCCAAGCGACATCTTCCCACGATCGGCTCGACGGTCCGATTGAAAATGTCAACTAGCCGTTCGCGGTCCTCCTTGTACGCATAGCAGCTCATCGAAGGCTCGTCGACCGTCAGTTCCTGGCAACCGGCGTCGACCAGTTGCACGAGTTCTTCTCGAATGATCGGCAACAGCGCTTCTGTCAGTGCGAACCGGTCCGTGTATTGCGCATTGGGCAGCAAGCGACCGCTCATCGTGTATGGGCCTGGCACGCTGGCTTTCAAAGTCCGCCCCTCTGGCGCCAACCGGCAGAGCCGTCGAAATTCAGCCACTGTTCCCAGACCATCGGGGGCGGTCAATTCGCCAACCACGTCGTGTTTGCCGCGTTGGTCGTGGGCAGGTGGTCCGAACCTGCGAGGCGAGGCCGTCTCGAGTTCAATGCCGCACAAGTGGCCGTAGAAAGAGAGGTTGAAATCGATTCGAGTTTGTTCGCCGTCCGTAATCACGTCCAACCCGGAGGCAACCTGATCTCCGATGGCAGCGGTGACCGCGTCGTCTTGCATTTCGGCGATATCCGCTGTGCCAAACTGATTCAAGTTGGCAGCTGCGAATTCCAGCCAACTTGGGAACGGGTAGCTGCCGATGACCGTCGTGCGTAGTGGGCGTGGTTGCATAATGATCGCTCTTGGTTTTCTAGATTGGATCGCGGTCGTTGGAGGCGTTGGCTTGTCCGATTTCTTCGTAAAGTCTGGCGACACGGCGGGCGTGTTCGTCGTACGCACTTTCAAACAGCTCGGTGGCCCGATCGGTTCCGATAACGCAGGCAGCTGTCAGGACGCGAGGCGGTTGTTCGGCGGCCACCAAACGTGACGCCACTTCGGCCTTGATCGCGTTGATCAACATACATCCGCCCACGGTCGAACCGGGAGCGACCGGCGTATCCAGGCCGGGTAGCGTGACCATCGCGTCACCGCTAGGTGCGCCAGTGTCCAAAACGAGATCCGCGCAGTCGGTCAGTTTGATCCCTCCAGGGTGTTTGCTGGCGCTGGCGAGGCAATGTTCCTCGCTGACGATCGCCACGACCTTGATTCCACGTTGCTGAAACTGCTGGGCCATTTCGATTGGAACGATATTGCAACCGCTGGACGAAACGACCAGCGCCGTATCGTCGGACGATGTGTCGAAGTTACGCAAGATCCGGGCTGCCAAACCGGATGTATTTTCCAAGAACATCGCCTGTCGCTGGCCGTTGGCACCGACCACGTTGTTGTGAAACGTCAGCGACAGTTCCACAATCGGATTGAAGCCGGGGAAGGAACCGTATCGCGGCCACATTTCTTCGACCAAAATCCGACTGTGTCCGGCACCAAACAGATGGACAACGCGGCCCGCCACAATCGAACCAGCAAACCAGGTTGCGGCGATCGCGATCTTTGACTGCTGTTTGGCCGCGTTATCGACGAGATCGCGGCATCGCTGCAAGTAGATCTGGGCCGCGTCTGATTCAGGCATTGCTTGCGTCTCGTTGGTGATTCAGGTGGCATCTGTGGCGGCGTCGGATGTAGGCTCGTATTGCCCTTCGGTCAGCGACCAACTACCGTCAATCCTTAGCACTTGCCCGGTCACGAATCGTGCTTCATCCGACAAGAAGAACACGACGGCATCATCGACATCGGCGGGAACGCCAATCCGACCTCCATCCAGGGGTTGTTTGGTGGCGACGTATCGCATGATGGCATCATCTTCGGTAGCCCGCTTGGCCAGCGGTGTGTCGACCAGCGCCGGCGCGATCACGTTGAGTCGAATGTCCTGTGATGCATAAAAAGCCGCCGCCGCCTTGGTCATGCCGATGGTCGCGGCCTTGCTTGTGGCATAGGCATGCGTCGCAAAGAAACGTGGCGACGGCGAATCAGCCAGCACTGACGCCATGTTGACGACACTGCCGCCGGTGCCTTGTCGCAAGAACTGTTGGATCGCGGCGCGATTCGAATAGAATACCGAATCCAGATTCAAACGCATCGTGTGGTCCCAACCCTGGTCGCTCAATTGATCGAGCGGCCCATCTCCTTGCCGACGACCGCTCCCGCCAGCAACGTGGTAGAGACCGTGAAATCCGCCAAAGGTGGCCACCGCTTCCTGAATCGCGACTGTGGCTGTTTGCGGGTCGCAGGCGTCTCCCGCGATCGCCAGGGATTGTTTTCCCAGATCGGCAGCGGCTGCGGCGCATCTTTTTTTATCGCGCCCTACGATCACCGTGGCGGCACCGGCGCGAACGCAGGCCTGGGCGGCCGAAAGCCCCAACCCGGACGTTCCGCCTACAATAACAACGACTTTTCCCTGCAACCGGTCAGTATTCACATGACTCATTCTCAGGCAGTAGTTCGGCCCGTCAAGGGCCACTGAGGCATGGAGCCCCGGCGACACAGACGTGATGACCGATTTGCACGGCCTGCGAGGAGCCAACGGACGACTCGGAAGGTGTTCCTATCGAATCGTTCGTGCGTTCAATCGTTCACTTCGTATCCGAGATTACTCAAGCGGCGCGACGCATCTCTTTCTTGGCCAACTTGTCTTCCACCGAACACTGAGCGTCCTTGGTTGGCAGGATCACCGGCGAGGCACACAAGCGTTTGCTGTGAATTCGCACCGGCACGACATCATAGGCCAGCCCCAGCGAATGGAAGAGACGAATGAACAGGAATGTCGCATCGAATTCCCACCACTTGTGGCCGGCGGAGGCAGCGTTCTGGTCGGCATGATGGTTGTTGTGCCATCCTTCACCGTTGGCAACGACTGAGACAAACCAACTGTTGCGGCTGCTGTCCGACGTTTCGTAATTGCGATAGCCCATCAGATGCGTAAATGAGTTGACCGACCACGTGGCATGCCAGACGCAGACCGTGCGGACCAGCACGCCCCACACCAGCAGGCTCGCACCGAACTGCAATCCAGCCATTGCCGAACCGCCCGGCTCGAGCCAACCGACTGCGAAACCTGTAGCGAAAAAGGCGACTGCGTGCCAGGCGTAAACGTAAAGCCACGTGCCGCCGCGCTCGAGCCACAAATAGTATCGATCGCGAATCATGTCCGGGGCGTATTTGTCGTAGGTCAAAACCCAACTGCGTTTCAAGTCTTCGGTCAACGCCCACTCAAAATGTGCCCAGAGAAAGCCGACTAGTGGCGTGTGCGGATCATCTTCCTCGTCGGAGTATTGATGATAAATGCGATGCAGCGCGATCCAACGGCCCGGTGGGCCCTGCAGACAGCAAACACCTAGCGTGGAAAGCAAGTACTCGAACCACCTCGGGCATTTAAAACTACGGTGCGAAAGCAAGCGATGAAAACAGAGGTTGATGCCCAGCACGCCGAACGCGTAGTAGCCCACCGCGACCAAAGCAACCCCTGTCCAACTAAACAGCCAGGGCACGAAAGCCAGCAGCGCCAGCAAATGAACGCCACCGACGATGAAAGCTCGCGACCAGACGATCTTCGCGCGGCCAGATTTGATGGGCGATTCGAATTTCTTCGCGTCATTCGTGGCAGCGAGCACGTCAGAATGATTCATTGGGTGGTCCGGTCGAAGATGTACATGGCGTGACGTCAGAGTGAGGATCGAACGGATGCCGTTGCGTTCAGTCCTGCTCGTTTTGAGATAGTAGAAGTCTTGGCGCGTGTCAAGGTTGGATGGATTCTAGCCGGTAGAACCCGATCGGACCTTTTGTTGTTTGAATCGCAATCACCGGTGTTTCTGCTCCAATCAGATGAGACACGATCGCCTCAAATCGATGCCGCCTCGCGATCTCTGGCTGCCGGCGTCATCAGCAGGACCGGGGGGCTCGCGGTTTTTACTCGGGTCTTGCCTCCGGTTATATCGATCCGCGCACCGAATTTCACACCAACACAGGACGCCCCGCAATGTTGGTACCGGAAGGCCGCGTGATGGACGAGCTTTTTGCCTGACCTTCGAGTTTTGGGTCAAAGTACGGGTCTTGAAGCTGCGTGCTTTTCCTAACCCAACGCGTTAGGTCCGCCCGGTGAACAACTGTTATTGATACGCCAGTCGTGAGAGAGGAAAATACTGTCTTGCAGGTCAATATTAGGCGTGACGACAGGACGGTGCGTTCTTAAGCTATGATGCAGCGATCGGTCTTACACAAACCGAAGTTTTGATACCAAGTCGTGCGGAGGAGTTTTTAAAAAATGTCCGATCAGAATACGAGTCGTCGAGGGTTTCTGGCATCTTCACTGATTGGCGGTGGTCTGATTGGTGGTAGGCTGCTGACCGGCGGAGGGAGTTTTCCTGCCGCAACTGCGCAAGACAAACCACGAAGCAAGGTCGAACGTCTGGGCGTCGGCGCAATCGGCCTCCGCTACCAAGGCAGCGTGGTCGCGCATAAGGCGCAGATGTACGGTGACATCGTGGCCGTGTGTGACGTGGACAAGAACGTCCGAGATCCGGCGAAAGCTGCGTTTGGAAGTACGCCCCGCGACTTTGAAGACTATCGTGACCTCCTGAAACAGAAGAACGTCGATGTCGTGACGATTGGGACACCTGATCACTGGCACACCAAGATGGTGATCGATGCCTGTCGCGCAGGCAAAGATGTTTACTGCGAAAAGCCGTTAACGCTGACCATTGACGAAGGCAAGCTGTTGACCAAGGTCGTCAATGAGACCGGTCGCGTCGTCCAAGTTGGATCGTGGCAGCGGAGTGACCAGCGGTTTCGTCTGGCGATCGAGATGGTTCGCCAAGGACGGATTGGCAAGCTCCAGCGCGTCGACGTCGTGCTCGGCAAAAACAAGACCGGAGGCCCCTTCGCACCGCGACCTGTTCCGGGCAATTTCAACTGGGACATGTGGCAAGGGCAGACGCCCGATGTGCCGTATATCGAAGAGCGTTCGCACTATACCTTCCGGTGGTGGTATGAGTATTCCGGCGGGCAGATGACAGACTGGGGCGCACATCACCTTGACATCGCACAGTGGGGAATCAATAGCTTGCCGGTCGAGATCGATGGACAGGCGAAATACCCAAACGTCAGGAACGGCTTCAACGTGGCGCTCGACTATGGCGTTGTGTATCGCTACGCCAACGGGGTCACGATGACGGTAAGCGACACAGGTCGCAACGGGATCATGTTCACGGGAGACGAGGGTCGTATCTTTGTGAACCGAGGTACGGTCGAAGGCAAGCCGGTGGAAGATCTGGCCAGCGACCCACTGCCGCGCGATAGATTCAATATCTACGACTTCGACAACGTCCATCGCCCCGAGCGTGCCGGTAAGCTGGACGCAATCGTGAATCACATGGGTAACTTCTTTGATTGCGTCGAAGCCCGCCGTACGCCGATTTCGGACATCGAAAGTCAGCACCGTAGCGTCAGTACGTGTCATCTGGGCAATATCTCGATGCGCGTCGGTCGCAAGCTAACCTGGGATCCTGAAGCGGAAGAATTTGTCGGCGACGCTCAAGCCAATCAGTTTCTGAGCCGCGAACAGCGCTCCGGCTACGAAGTCGTCTAAAGATAGGTACTGCCGATGATTACAGACGAGCAGCGTCGGCAATACGTCGAGGAAGGTTACTTCATCCTCGAGGGCGTAATTCCAGACGACCACCTGCAGATCCTACGTGACTCGTGCGATCACTTGATCATTCTGATGCACCTGGAGATGGATCGACTGGGAACGGACCATATCCATATCAGCCATCGCGGCAAGCGATATCACATCGCCAAGCAGTACGACAAACCGCCCCGGCTGACCGAGTATGTCTTCAGCCAACTAATGGCGGACGTTTGCCGCGCGACCATCGGCGAAACCGCGTTTCTGTTCTACGACCAGTACGTGGTTAAAGCCGCTGAGCAGGGGACCAATTTTTCCTGGCATCAGGACTCGGGGTATTTGGACTTCAATCATCAGCCGTATGTCACTGTCTGGGCGGCAGTCGACGACATGACGCCCGAGAACGGTACTGCGTATCTGTTGCCGTTCTCCAAGAGCGGCATTCGATCTCGCGTGGAGCACATTCGCCAGACGGAGTCCGGCGACAAGGTCGGTTACTTTGGCAGCGAGCCTGGGATCCCTGCAATTGTGCCGGCTGGCAGCCTGGTCGTCTTTAGCTCCTTGACCTTCCATCGAAGCGGTACCAATACGACCGACCGTATGCGGCGAGCCTACGTTACACAGTACTCGGCCGTACCGCTAACCAAACCAAACACCGACGAACTGCTGCACTTGGGCGTGCCATTTCTTCAGGAAGGGCGGATCGTTGCACCTGTCTAAATACCAGATGGCTGCGACGGCAGTCATACTCTTGACGTTATCGATCGGTGGTCAAGTCCTTGAGGCGCACGAGGGTGCCAACCGAAATGGATCTTCACGACCGAACGTTGTGATGATCCTGGCCGACGATCAGTCGTATCGCGACTTTGGTTTTCTGGGAAATGACCTGGTCCACACACCAAACATCGATCGACTCGCCTCGCAATCAGCCCGCTACAGTAATGGATACGTGCCGATGAGTGTTTGCCGGCCGTCGTTGGCCACATTGCTGACGGGGCTCTACCCACATCAACATGGCATCCATTTCAACCACCCGCCACCGGGCCTGAGTGCCATGCGTCGCACGATGTCTGCCGAGGCGTATCGCAAGACTCGCGCCAGGGCCGACTACTTGATCCAGAATGTGGCGACGTTGCCTCGTCTACTGGCCGCGCATGGCTACGCCTGCCTGCAAACGGGCAAACACTGGGAAGGCAACTTTGAGACGGCCGGCTTTACGCACGGTATGACGCTCGGCAAGCCGGCCAAAAGACTCGGCCCGATTACGGGAACGCGCACGCAGCACAACGGCCAGTGGGTCGCGCACGGCAACGGCGACGCCGGACTCGTTATTGGCCGGGAAACGATGAAACCGATTTTCGATTTTGTTGACGCGCACACCGAAGAACAGCCGTTCTTCGTCTGGTACGCCCCGTTTCTTCCCCACTCGCCCTTTGATGCACCGGAGCGCTTTCGCAAACGGTACGACGGAAAGGATATTCCCACACACCTGCTACCATACTATGCGGAGATTGCCAGGTTTGACGAAACCGTCGGCCAGCTCATTGGCTATCTGCAGCAACGACAACTCATCGAGAAGACGCTGATCGTGTTTGTCTCGGACAACGGTTTTCGCCCTGACGAAACCAAGCACGAACGACAGAACGACCGATCAAAACTTTCCCAATTCGAAGATGGACTCCGCACTCCGATTCTGATTCGGTTGGACGGGAAAACAGAACCCGCCGAACATCCGCAGTTGGTCCACACGACTGACCTGGTTCCGACGATTCTCGCGGCCGTTGGTCTCGCAGACGAAATCACGCCACGGATGCGGGGCCACAATCTGTGGCCGTCGGCACGTGGCCAGGCACAACTACACGATCGCCCGGTATTCGGAGCCATCTACCCCAACGATGCGCAGATCCTAGGCCGACCATCCCAACACGTGCGAGGAAAGTGGGTTCGCCAAGGCGATTTGAAGCTTATCCTGCCAGGTCCAGCAAAGTCGTCTCTTACGCTGGGCCTCTTCGATTTGCGGTCAGACACGCAGGAATGCAACAATCTTGTTTCCAATTCACAGTACGCTCACCAAGTCGCGCAGATGCGACATTTGCTTGACCGATGGTGGCCTGACGGGGACGACAGCGAAGTAACCAAACCCAGCGGAGATCAACATGAATAAACAACGGATCGACAAGTTTCTCAGATCCCTTCCACCAATTTCTCGACGCCAATTCTGCGCCATCGCTTCGGCGACAGCGACAGCTGCCGTGCTACCACGAATGGGCTGCGGCGCGGAGGAATCCGACTTTCGGCTCCGCTACATTATTGGTTCGTCCATGTATGGCTACACGCCGCTGCGCGAGATTCTCCCGGATGTTCGCAAGACAGGCGCGGCGGCGATCGACATCTGGCCAAAATCTCACGGCAATCAGAGAGAACAGCTGGATGAACTGGGTGAAGAGCAGTTCTCCGCACTGATCAAGAGCCACAACGTTTCGCTCGGTTGCATCACCCAATACAAGCTGGGACCGTTTGGCCTGCAGAACGAAATGCGGCTGGCTCAGCGACTGGGATGCCAGACTATGGTCACCGGCGGCAGAGGGCCCAAGGGCTTGAAGGGCACCGAGCTAAAGTCGGCAGTCGCTAAGTTTATTGAACAGCTGAAGCCGCATCTGGCAGTCGCCGAAGAAACCGGCGTCACCGTTGCAATCGAGAACCACGCCAACAACCTGGTCGATTCAGCGGATTCATTGAAATGGCTCGCCGAATTGCGACCTTCAGAGCACCTGGCCATCGCCTTAGCACCATATCATCTTCCCCAGGACAAACGGGCGCTGAGCGATTTGATCCGTGCTTTGGGCAATTCGATCGCCATGTTCTATGCCTGGCAACACGGCATGGGATGCGCAGTCAAGCTGCCGAAGGAGCAAGAGCTCCTACAAATGCCCGGCCGCGGGGAACTCGATTTCGCCCCCTTGCTGTCGGCTTTGAGAGACATCAAATATTCGGGTTGGACCGAGATTTTCATGCATCCCGTGCCACGTGGCATTCCGATTCTCGAATCGACCGCGGCCGTCACCGCCGAAATCAACCGGTCACGAGCCTATCTCGAAGAGATTCTGAAGGCGCAAGCATGAACGGTTTGATCGCAAGACGTTGCTGCCTTGCCATGGTGCTGGCCGCTGCACCCTTATCCGCACAGGCCCAGTCGCCCACATGGCCGGATCCGATCGCACTGGACGTATTGCCATATGCGACCGCTGGAGTTGCTCACGGGCCGTTGCTGGGAAACGTCACGACGAACTCCGTTCGTGTCTGGCTGAGAACGCGGGAAGCCGAGGATTTTGAAGTTGTTTACGATCGCCGATTACCGCTGGCCAAGAACTCGCCGTTGGTCCTGGGCAAGGTGGATCCGAATAAGGATCGTATTGGTGTCGTGCAACTTGTGGGACTGAAACCGAACACGCGCTACTACTACGGCGTGCGGATCAACGGGCAATTGGCTGATTTGCGTGAAGGTGTTCGGCAACGCTGGCCATCTTTTCGAACTCTTCCCGACGACACGGCGTGCCGCGATCCTCTACACAACCCGCGTGGATTGTTTAACGTGACATTCGCCATTGGCCATTGTGCGTCACAGGAAGTGGACAAGAGCGGTGGTCACTACGCCAGCACGCCGGCATACGATACAATTCTCCGTGAACATGCCGCTGAAGCCATGTTTGGCATTGTCAACGGCGACGTGATCTATGAAGAACGACGTGATGGGTCGCTCGCCGGCATCCGTGACAATTACCAGATCTACCTTGATCGAGGTCGCTCGTTCAACAATCTATTCCGCCGCATCCCAGCACTCTTCACGTTTGACGATCACGACGTGGGCTGGGACATCCACGGCTGCGGTCAGATCGGCCTGGGCGAAGGACGACATCTCATTCGGGATCTCGGACTGCGAGGCTATGAAGAGTACCTGTCATGGGCGAATCCACGCGGAGCTCAATCCGGAAAGGTCCGATTCGGAACGGCGAAGGTCGAGCGAGGTAGGAACGTATTGTTCGATCCCGACGCCGATTTTCGTTCGCTCGACCCAGCCACGGTCAGCACAGTTCATCTCGGAAATTACACCCGTGGCACGTCACTCAAGCGAGAAGTCGAAGCTCCTGCAAATGCCGGCGTGTACGGGCTGGTGAAAGTCATCGACCGGCAGCATCTGGAGATCACTCCGGCTGCCAAGGCCGACGAAACGCTCGGCTACAGCATCGGCACCCATCACTACTACGATTGGCGGATCTCGAATTGTCACTTCTTTGCCCTGGATACGCGCGGTGAACGCTCCAATCGCAACCCACGGGACCGGGCCGATCCGAGCTTGTTCATTTTGGGGGAAACGCAAAAACGATGGCTCATCGACGGCGTCAAGAAAACCGACGCGCAGTTCGTCTTTCTGATCAGCCCCGATCCCTGGACAATCTATCATACCGCTGCCCACGTCGGTGGCGACGACCAGGACGACAAAGGCGACGGCTTCCCTTCGTTTACGCATGAACGTCAGCAGTTGATCGAGTTTCTGGACGGTATCGACAAGCCGGTTTTGATTTTCACCGGTGATGTCCACGCCTCGGCCTCGGTGAAAATAACCGACAACGTGTGGGAGATGATGTGCGGACCCTTGGGCTCGACTGGACACCCACTCGGAACGCTCGGCAATCCACCCACGGGCGGCAAATGGAACAGTAAGGGGCAGGATGTCGAGATTCGTTGGGTTACTGGGTTTCCCAACAACTTGCCGTACGCGCGCATTCGCAACACCTACTACGGTATGGTTCAAGTGAATAACGTGCTGAAAGTTGGTCGACCGGACGGCCGTGGGTATCAATGGAATGCCTACGACGAGCCGCAGGTCGTCGTTCGCTGGCACGATGGATACACGGGCCGGCTGGTTTATGCAGAATCGATCACGACGCGTGATGCGCGCGGGCGCGAATAGCCGTACGAGCGAGGCGAAGTCTCGGGACAGGGAAAATCACGAATTACCCAGCGCGGCCTCTGGCCGCAACCCAAGATGGTCCTCGAAGACCACAAAGAAGCCATCTCACTGAGATGAGCCTTCCTCGCCTGACGTCATGATGTGGCTGGAGTCGAATTGCCGTTCCACCATTCGTCCATTAGGCTCATCTCGGCGGAGCGAGATGGCTACTGACTACATCAGCAATTGATCGGCCACCAAGAGCTGTAGGACTCTTGCTTCCGGTTTCCGGCCTACGCGAGATTCAACGAACGCGCTACGCCACTTGAATTTCTGCCGCCGTCAGCGTGTTGCGCAACAGCATTGTAACCGTCAACGGACCGACACCACCGGGGACAGGCGTTACTGCGCTGGCAACCTCAAGCACGCTCGCGAAATCGACGTCGCCAACCAGGCCCTTGTCGCTGCGGTTGATTCCGACGTCAATCAACACGGCACCAGCTTTGATCATGTCGGCAGAAATGAACTTGGCCTTGCCTATGGCTGCGACCAGGATATCTGCTTGACGAGTTATCTCGGCCAGGTCGGCCGTGCGGCTGTGGCAGATGGTGACCGTTGCATTGACGGCTTGAGGCCCCAGATGCGAATCGCGCTGGACCAACATATTGGCCAACGGCTTGCCGACGATCTCACTTCGACCGACGACCACCACATGCTTGCCGGCGACGGGGACGTCGCTCCGATGCAGGATCTGCAAGACACCGTGCGGAGTGCAAGGCAAGAACCGGGGCCGCCCCTGGACGACCAGCCCAACGTTCTCGGCATGAAACGCATCGACATCTTTCAGTGGGTGAACCGTGTCCAGAATCTGTGTCTCGCGAATCTGTTTCGGCAGCGGCAACTGGACCAGAATCCCGTGCACCCGATCGTCCTGGTTAAGTTGTTCGACGCGCGCCAACAGATCCGATTCACTCGTGTCGATGGGCATACGATGGAGTTGGCTCTGCAGGCCGGCCTTTTCGCACGCCCTCTGCTTGTTCCGCACGTAAACTTCGCTGGCCGGATCTTCGCCCACCAACACGGCAGCGAGACACGGCGTCACTTGGTGCTGCTTGGTGAACTCGGCGACGTCCGTCGTGATTTCCTTGCGAATCTCAGCTGAGATCGCCTTGCCGTCCAGAACGCGAGCTGTCACGGATCACCCTTGCCAGGAAAGAAATTAAGAGTTCTGCGCGTCATTCGACTGGGTTGGTAGACCCTTGCGCACCCACTCGCCAATGCCGCCTTTCATACTTCGCACGTTGCGGTAACCGAGTGACTTGAGATACAAGGTCGTGTGTTTTGAAAACTTTCCGATGCCGCAGATCATCACAATCGGTGCATCACGATCCTCAGGCAATTCGTCTGAACGATCGGCTAGGTCCGCTTGTGGGATATTGACTGACACCCCCATGTGGACTTTGTCATACATATCCTTTGGTCGGACATCGACCACCAACGGCCGCGACGGGGCTTCAAGTTCTTTGCTCAACACGGTTGGTCGCACCGAGTCGTGCGGGTTCTTGAGATTCTCGATCATTTCCGCGAACAGCTGTTCGTGCTGGCTCGGCGCGGCAGTCGATGTTTCTTCACTCGTCGGGCACAGGTCGGGGAAATGGCGACAAATCGACGAGGCGTACTTGAAAATGTCGTCTGGAAAAATGACGACCAGAATGTTCCCCGGTTCGTCCGGGACCATTCGCAGCGCACCGACCAATGCCATACCGGAGCTTGGGCCGGCGATGATGCACTCTTCGCGGTTCAATCGCAGGCACATATCGTAAGCTTCGCGGTTGGTAACTTCGGTTTCCTGATCGTACTCGTCGGGATGATACAGCTTCGTCTGCTGAAGTTGCCGCTGGCTGCGGACACCAGGAATATCGTGGCCATCTTCCGGGGAAACGCCCAGCACTTTGACGTCTCCCTGTTGCTTCAAAAAGCGTCCTGTGCCAGTGATGGTCCCGCAAGTCCCCAGGCCCGCAGCGAAATGGGTCACCTGGCCTTCGGTTTGTCGCCAGATTTCGGGACCCGTCGTGCGAAAATGGGCATCGGGATTGGCTTCGTTGGCATATTGATCCAGGAGGACCGCCTCGGGGTTATCCGCCGCAGTCTGGCGAGCTCGTGCGATTGCGCCTTCCGGGGCACCGGGTGCCGGGCACAGCGTATCATCCAGTTCGACAACGTTCGCACCGAAAAACCGCAATGCCGTGCGCTTTTCCAGCGGAATCGCCTGCGAGAGAGGCGTCTCGAGCGAATACCCTAGAGCATTGCCCATCATCGCCATCCCCAGCCCAGTGTTGCCGGACGTGGCTTCGACCAGACGCTTTCCAGCAGCCAACACGCCGCGTTGTTCTGCATCGTGAATCAAGTTCGCGGCGATGCGATCCTTGACGGCACCAAACGGATTGAACCATTCCAGTTTGGCATAGACCTGCGTATGCTCCAGTGGCACAACATGGTTGAGCCGGACCATCGGCGTGGGATTCTCCCGGCTGGAAAGCATTCCCAACATGTTGTCGTAAACACGCAATGCATGGTCGTTGGACTTCATGCGCGCACTATAGCAAAAGTCGTAAGGATCGTGTAGGGAACGACTCGGACGATCGGATCGCTCAAACCAATTCGTCGACAAACATGCGGTGCGCAATCAGAGTGGATAATTGAACTCACAACTTACTAGAAAAAGACTCCCGCCCCCTTTCCACAGATGCAGGCCATTCAAACCGCTCCACGGCGGTGAATTCGCGCCAATTGCCTGTCGAACCGGCTTCTGATAAGCTGCATTGATCTTGCAAAAAATGCACCAAAGAAGGCCCTGGGAGCCATTTGATGAAGGCTAGTAACGGACTTTGGAAAGATCTGCTCGATGGTCAGATCTCCGCGCAGCACGCCGCGGAAATCGACACGTTTGAGACCGAAATCGAGCTACGTCAGCAGGACAAAGTCGACGAGAAGATCTTCGCCGAAACACGACTTCGGCGCGGTACTTATGGCCAGCGCTACGACAACGGGCAGCGCCATGATGGCAATAAGAGCCAAGCACTGGCTTTTGACGTCAAACAGTCCAAAGGTCCAAACACGGCTTGGGATGCGCCGGGGATGCAACGGATCAAGATCCCTTACGGTGGCGTCAACGCCGAGCAGTTGGAGGTGATGGCCGAACTGGCGGAAGAGTATTCCGACGGGATCGTGCACATTACGACGCGGCAGGATTTTCAGCTCCATTTCGTCCACATCGAAGATACGCCGTCGATCATGCGACGACTGGCTGCGGTCGGAATCACGACGCGCGAAGCGTGTGGCAATTCAGTGCGTAACATCTGCGGATGCCCATACGCCGGCGCCTGCGCCGACGAAGCCTTCGACGTGACGCCGTACGCACACGCTTTGACTCGATTCCTGTTGGGTCACCCGGACACTCAGAACTTCGGACGTAAGTTCAAGCCTTCCTTTAGCGGGTGCGCTCAACACGCGTGCGGCTTGGCGGCGATGCACGACATGGGCCTGATTGCCGAGACACGCGAGGTCGATGGTCAAACGCAGCGCGGCTTTCGCTTGGTCGTCGGTGGCGGATTGGGCGCGGTCCCGCGGCAAGCCAAGTTGTTCGACGAATTCCTTCCGGCGGAAGAACTCCTGCCGATCACTCAAGCGATCGCTCGTGTCTTCGGCCGTCACGGAGAAAAGAAGATGCGCAGCCGAGCTCGCATGAAATTCCTGATTGAAAAGTGGGGAATGGAAAAGTTCACGGCCGAAGTGTTGAACGAGCGGGCAAACTTGAAGGAAGATCCGCGTTGGACCGAATTCTTGGCCGGTGCCGAAGAGGACCTCGAGACACCAAAACGACCACCCGGCAAACTTCCCGAGAGCAGCGGCGGCGATCGTTACTCGCATTGGATCAAG
>JASLRF010000231.1 GCA_030744095.1 Pirellulaceae bacterium
CATCCCCAGGCCCTTACAGTTCATGAACTTGTTGATATCTTTTCCATAACCGTTGACGCCACAGTTTAGATTGATCCCCGCCTTGATCGCTTCGGTCCGCAGCACGGCACCTTCGGGGACTTCAATTTCCTTGTTCTCATTCGTGAATTTGACCAATGGCATCGCGGATCTTGGGGCTGAGGTTGAGGGCCAAAGAGGGACTGCAGAATCGTACAAAGAAATAGCTTGAAAATCTACCGCGCCGTTTCGCACACGCTAAGGCGGGAATGCGAAAAATGCGCTACCAGCGAGCCTGGACGGAACGCGCCTTTTTTGCCACCATAGGCTGATTCGCAACAAACAAGGGACATAGAGATGGCAAAACGATCCAAATTTCAGCAGAAAGCGATCAAGAACTTCTACGACAACCGCGAGGCGATTGCCCTGCAACGGGCCCAGGAGTTGGTCACCGAGCTGTACTTGACTGAGGGAAAAATGCGGCAGCGACACTGGAAGACGCTGACGACCCATCTGCTGGCGTTAGGTGAAAAACAGGAGAAAATTGACAAGTTGATCGCCCAGGACAATCCCGAAACGGTTGCCAATCTGCTGAAGACCCATCTGAAATAAGACTCGCGAAGATGGCATACCCGGCGAAACCAAAACCATGCGCACATCCTGGAATTTCTACTGTGCAGGACAACTCACGTTCGGTGCTGGCTCGGTCAGCCAGTTGGGCGACCTGGCCCGCCGGTACGCGTTGAAGCGCGTGCTGATCGTCACGGATCGGACTTTGGATGACCTGGGGATTGTCAAGCAAGTTCGCGCACCGCTGGCCGAGGCGGGCGTCGCTGTCGAGGTATTTGACGGCAGTGAGGCGGAGCCATCATTGGCGGTCGCTGATGCCTCCATCGCTGCCGCTGGCGAGTTCAACCCCGACGCGATCGTTGGGCTCGGCGGAGGCAGCAACATGGATCTCGCCAAGATCACGGCCACGGTTGTGACGCATGGGGGTAATCCCGCCGACTACTTCGGCTTCGACCGTGTGCCCGGTCCCGTGCTACCGCTGATTTGCGTGCCGACCACCGCAGGTACTGGCAGCGAGGTTTCACATGCCGCCGTGCTGACCGACACCGCCAACGAAATGAAAGTCAGCACCTTAAGTAATTGGCTGCGCCCCAAGTTGGCGATTGTCGATCCAGAACTGACCTACAGTTGTCCGCGACAAGTAACCGCCGACAGTGGCATCGACGTGTTAACGCACGCGATTGAAGCTTACACAGCAATCGACTTTGCCGAGATGCATGTGTCCGCAGGTGAACCTTGCGCCTACGAAGGTCGCTTTCCCGTCGCAGACGTCATGGCAGAAAAAGCGATCGTGTTGGTTGGCCGCCATCTGGTGACGGCGGTCAGCGAGCCGGACAACACGATCGCTCGTGACGGCATGGCGTTGGCCGCCACGTTGGCCGGCATCGCTTTCTCCAATGCCGGTGTGGCCTTGGTGCACGCCTTGGAATACCCGCTGGGCGGCGCGTTGCATTGTTCGCATGGTGCCGGGAACGGGTTGCTTTTGCCGTTTGTCATGCGCTTCAACCTCCCGGAACGGGTCGAGACGTTCGGGCGGATCGCGCAGCTGCTGGGCGCAACGACCGATGGCCTGCCAGCCGCGGAGGCCGCCGAGCTGGCCATCGCACACGTCGAGCGACTGAAGCACGAGATCGGGATTCCAGAGCGGATTAGTGACATTGGCGGCACGGCAGATCAGCTTGCCGCGTTTGCCAAGAAGGCTTTTGCCATCAAGCGTCTCTGCTGGGTTAATCCGCGCGACGCCACGCTGGAAGACGTTGTTGGAATCTATCAAGACGCCCTGTAGTCCTCGGATCCGTTACAGGATGCCGTACCTTTCGTACGCTTCGGTCGCTTT
>JASLRF010000232.1 GCA_030744095.1 Pirellulaceae bacterium
TGGCAACTGAATCTGATCCGATTCCGGCGCGTTGCGGCGACCATTCTGTGGAGCGTAGTGGCCGCGGACGCTGCGGATTGCCAAATCGATCACCTCGTTGGGAACTTCCAGACCGCTATCGACCGCGCTGCGCAGCGCCTTGGCCTGCATCACAACCAGACTCAAGTCATGTCCACGCGCCTGGCGCTGGGCGCGGTAGTCCCAGCCCCCGTCCTCACTTTGCGTGTTCGCAATCAAACGCAGTGCTTTGTCAAGCGTCTTGTTCAGGCGACGCTCCTTCGTCGACGTCATCCCGTTTGCTTGACCCAACACAAATGTCGCCAACCCGTGGTTGTACATATCCCGCTGTGAATTCGAAATGTTCAACAACCCCGACGGCTTGGCGCGATCAATCACATAATCCAAGGCCCGCTTGACGGTTGGACCATGCCGGCCTCGACCGGGCTGATGTCCTGCGGCCATGAACGCCAAGGCACCCATACCAACAAGCCCTAGGTCGTTGGATGTCCAGTTACCCTCGGGGCCTTGATTGTCTGCGAGCCACTGCAGGCCACGTTCCAGCGCCTGTTCGCTTTCTGGTGTCGTTTCCCAATCACCTTCGGCGTGTACCGGACAAACCAGGGCCAGCAGACAACATACGGCAATCAACGATGTCCGACTAAGCATAGATGTTCCGAAGATGTGGGAGGTTCAGCCGACTGCAGGAACGGAAAGAGCCCGTTTCTCGTACGTCTTGCAACGGTGAGTTGCGGTTTTGGTGGGCGTCTTTATTCTACCCACCGCCGTGACACAATGCACGCGGAGAGGCGTTGAAATCCTGTAGGCCGGAACTCGACAAACTCACAGCCAATCCCTTTTCATGGAATTAGGGCTAGAAAACCAAGTCCAGTTGCTTCCAGGCCACCAAGACCGGTTTATTGCCGCTGCCGAACCGAGCGTGGACAGTCAACCATCCGGTTTCTCCAGCAGCACCTTGAAGATCGACATCGATGGTCTTCCAAGGTGTGGTGTGTGATTTTGGCGTAATCTCAGTCTGCCAGATCGTGACGCCTTGAAAACGCACTTCGATTTGACCGGGCCGTTTCACTTCGCTGCCAAACATCAATCGTAATCGTGGGTGGGCACCTAGAGGTAGATCTACAGAACGACCCAGGATGAGCGGAATCCCTGCTCGAGTTGCCAACGAAAGCACCTCTTTTTCGCCGTGCACTTCCGCCGCGATTCCCGTACCCTTGGCCGGGATGCCACGGAGCAACGTCCAATCGGGTAACCGCTCATGCAGCGCCCGATGCAGATCGTCAGGCAGCTGTCTTTGCCAGGGATCATCCTTGGTGATGGTCGTCGATTGCGCAGCGGGAGCTGCTGTGGGCGCCAGTTGAATCACGTCGCGGAAGGCATCTTTCGGCCCGCGTCCAAAAAACGTCCACACTTGGCCCTCAATAACGATCATCGGTCCAAGTCGTGGGTCAGGATCCTCGAGCCCGATCAGCCGAGTTGAATGCGTTTCTTCTCCTGTCCTGCCATCCAACCACACAAGTTCGGGAACGAATTCCGACTTCTTTCCATCAACCGGATGACGACGTACGACAAGGATCCCGTGTTCACCGCCACAAAGATGGCCATGCAACAGCGGCTCTATCGGACGCAGCCAGCGTGTTTCGCCCGTTGCCGGATCCAGCCCAAGCAACCGTTGGTGGCCATGCGCAATTAGGCACCCACCAGAAATTCCCAACAACCGTCCGAGATCAGGCAGCGTACGTGACCAATACAGATCGCCCGTTTCAGCGTCCAGGCATTGTAAGGCGCGCACACCGGGTTCGGTGACGTAGATCCGGTCGCCGTGCCGAGAGACGTTTCCAGCGACCGCCGTGTGGGCCGTGTCGCTGAAGACCAATGGTGGCGAAAACGTTTGCGTGACCCAGTCGGGCTGTTCATCCGGCGGCAGCAGAATCTGCCGACTGACCCACCGCAACTGGCCGTCCGCGTCGCAACTGACAACGACGCCACCCAACACGGCCACCATCCCGTCGTGTGTCGTCTGGACTTCGCAAACCTGGCGGCGCTGCCAAGCGTTACTAACCGTCACTAGATCGCGTTCATGCCAGATCGTGCCGGTTTCCGGATCGAGCACCGTGAACCGTACAACCGATTCCAGCTGCCCGGTGCGAGCCATCGTCAAGCAGGCCAGGTGATCTTGGATGACCATCGGATCTGAGATAATGTCGATATTCTGGCGGTGGATGGCGTTCCAAATTGGTTGGCCCTTCGACTTGTCAAGACAGACCAGCGACGTGGTGTCGCCGTACAATTGCCGAGCGTAAATCCGGTCACCGTGTAACACCGGTCGCATCGCGGTCAAAGACCATTCATGGGCTCGTCGCACGCGACCAGACAACGGTGAACTCTGCCAAACTCGGGTGCCAGATTTCCGGTCGTACGCCGCGACTTGAAACCGATTGCTGACGTACATCCGCTGGTTGTCTAACGACACAGCCAACTGTCGATTCGCCCAGTCGATCTTGAAAACGCTAACGTTTCCGTTCAAGACGCGATTCGTTTCTTGTCCCACCGAGCCATCCAGCCGCGCGCGTTTGTGGACGACGAACTCAGTCGGCGCCGCAGTCAGCATATGCGGGCCGGCAAAGCCGTTCGGCTTGAAGCGAACTGAATCCGATCCCAATTCCACACGACGGTTGGCCTGAATTGCCTTTATCTCTTCAATCTTGAGCTGAATGTCGCCAAGTCGCGGTGGCGGCGTTTCGCCCGCCGTCTCACTTCCCAACATGATCTTGGCCATGGTCACGCGCGAACCCAAATCCGTGCCGTCGATTGGATTGGAGACTTCCGACGCACGGCGGTAGTGCCACAACGCGGACTCAAACCAACCGCCCGAAAGTGCGCGATCACCCAGCCACGCATGTGCCTTCGATACGGCCGTCGTGCCGGGAAACTGCAGGGTAACCAGAGCCACACCGCTAGCATCATGCTCCGCCACTTGTTCACGCAACCGGAGGTCCGCCAGCGCTGCCTGTTGCGCGGCAACGGCAGTTCGCAACTGAGGGTAACGCCGGTCGGCCATCGTCATCAAAACGGGAAGCGAGGCCAGCAATCGATCGTCACGCTCATCGACCGCCACACCGGGCAAGTCTCGCGGATTTAGCGTGGCGATCATTCGCGCCGCATCGTCAAATGCTTCGCTATCAAGCAACGCCAGCAGCTCGGCAGAGACGTTGTAGACATCCTTGCTCTGGTGTTCGATGAGCATACTGCGCCAGGTCTCTGGCAAACGTGTGAGTAGATCTTCGTTGAGACCCTCGGGCGTGCGTTTCGCGGCTGCCATCTCGGCCCATTCGAACAACGGTACTTTCGCTTGCAGGTGATAGAAGCGAAGTTGCCGGCAAAACTGAGCTGTCGTCGACCAATCACCAGCATAGACCAATTGCACGAGTTCCTCGCCAATGGCCTGCGGATGGAACACGTCGAAGTGTCGGATGGTCTTCACTGGCCAGCGCATCAACGCCGCACGGATCGTCGAAAACGCGCTCCCGTCGTGCTGCTCTGCTTGCGCCAATCCGAGCCGATGATATCGATCAACCCATGTTTGCAACCGTTGCTGATTGTCGTACAGATCCGCCAGCAGCGCCGCCTGATCAAGCAGCCGCAGTTGCTCGTTCATAGGCAACTCGCGCGCCTCCGCATCGTCCAACAACAGATCGATCAAGGCGATGCCCAGCGGTGCTGCACAGCCCGTCGCCAAAGTCTGCACGGCGGCGGCCCGACGCCATGCATTGAGCGAACTGCCCGATGGTTGAAATTCGGTCGTCCTGGCAATCCACGAGGCGATGTCCTTTGGTGCCTGGGGGGCGTCTGGTGCATCCGGCAACCATGCTCGATGACGTAACTCGGGGTCGGCCAACGCCGTAATCGCGGTCAGCGGCGTGAGCCGAACCTGACGTAGTGTCACACCACATTTGGCACCAGTCACACAATGCAGGCCAAGGTGCGTCAAGTTACTGGGTGGATTTCGCAACGGGTCCGCCTCTGCCCAATGCGTTCCATCAACACTCAACCACCAGCGAATCATACTTGGCCCGCAGACCAACCGTACCCAGTGTCGACCGCCGACACTCGGCAACATGGCAACGTGCAAGGGAGGAAACTCCTGCACCCGGTGGTCGTCGTTGCCCCGAGCCAACATGCAGAGTTGGCCGGTCCGATTGTCACGCACGTAGCGCAGCACCCATTTGGGATTGGCGACATCGCCAAGGTAGATGCCCGCGCCAGCCGTGGCGTCGTCGAGTTCCAGATCGATGTAATACAGGTCGTCACGTGGTCGCCAGATGGTGGACCAACTTCGCTTGGCGGCGTCGGTAGATTCCAGGCGAATTGCACCGTCTGGCAGGGTTGTCAGACTTGCTTGTGGTTCGAACTGCCGTTGCCAGGCGAATTCAGCCGCACGCATCGACCGTGCGACAGTTGCGTTGGCTTGCTCGATTTCCGGTTGGTCGTCCTTTGCGATGCCGCGAGGCACTGCGGCTGTGCGCTGCCAGTCGATGCCGACAATCGACGCGCGTCCTTGGAAGTACACATCGTCAGGGAGATGTACCAACGGTGCTCGGATCAAAACGATGTCGCCGCGCGTCAGCAGCAATTCACCACGACGATGGCGAAGCTGATAGGGACCACCTTGGTCAATCCGTGTTCGACGATTTCGACCACCATCGCTGGCCGTAAGCCGCCATGTCTGCGGCGTAAACGCATTCGGCTTGCGTGTCGTGGCATAAGCCGCCCAACGTTCCGGCTTATCCGCGTGGAACACCAGCGTCACGCCTTGCTTGCCTGCAAAGAAGTGGATTTGTAGCTGTTTGTACGACTCTAGTTCCAGCCGCAAAATCGAGTCATCAGTCCACGGGGCGTTCAGACGCAAGATGCCTTCGATAGCACCGCACTGGCCGTACTTTGATCGCGCCTCGACGATCCCCTTCGGCTCGCCCACAATCACATCAAACCAGTGGTGCAAGTCAGTTGCTTGGGGCAGAACCCTCCGCGTATCGAAACGCTGGAACAGCAGTGACTCCAGTGTATGGACCGGTTCGGCAATCAACGCGGCTTGCCACGGTGGCGGTGCCGCCTCGGGATCCTCGGCCAGAACCGGTGGTGAGTCCGTTGCTGTGGATGTCGCATCGGGCTCCACCGTCGTTGCTGGGATCGTTCCCGGCGCGGCAACCTTCTGTTGAGAAGCATCGCCGGCAGCTTCTGATTTGGTGGACGGTGGCTGGTTACTTTGTGTTGTTGCCTCGCCCGATGCTTCCGGTGGGACGGGGGCGAACGACTCGACATCAGGATCCGTTGGCAGTTCCGCCGTTGTCGTTTGGTCGACAACCTCGCGTTGACCTTTGCCGGTGAGTCGATGCACTGCCGCACGCAGGCGTTCACGGAGTTGTGGCACACCCAATACGGTTGCGATGCTCGCCGTCAAAAGCAATAACACCGCCCATTTCCACATGGCACGGCGCGAACCAGTGCGCCGCTTTTGACTGTTTGCCCGCAGAACGTCGTCCGGCGCCAGGTCAATCCTCGCCAATACTTCAGCCAGAAACGTCTGCAGACGAAGGCGGCTGGAAAACGCGGTCCGCAGTGCAGCGGACTCCGCCAGTCGAGTACGCAAGGTCTGAATTTCGTCCAGCGATAGCTCACCCGGCGATTTGGTGTCGACCAGTTGCAGCAGCTCTTCGTCGGTCATCGGGTGTGCAGTTTCTTCTGGGGCGTGGCTATGCGGTGGGAGTTGTCGTCGCGGGAGTGGTTTGCTACTTCGATTCGCTTGTGTCTATTCTCCTGGTTCTTCTGCCGTCTCCGATTCGTCCTCCGCGCCAATCGGCTTAAATGTGATTGCACCGATCTCAAAGCCGACATTCTCCAGGGCTTCCTTGGCGGCTTCGCTGTCTATCTCGACGTTCTTTCGCACGGGAACCTTGATCGTCCCAGCTTCTTCGTCAATTTCGAGTTGGATAAGGTCGGCCCAACGACTACGAATCAATGCCCGCCGCGCGGAAAACATCTGCGGGCTACGGCCAGAGTAGCCCGTGACTTCCAACGTAAGAATGCCCTGATGGCGCGAAGATGGTCCGGTTCGCAGCGAGGGCTGTGTTGGGGTCGGGAAATTGGGACGGCTGGGCGTGGGGATCGAGGAGCGTGGGAAATCCGGGATGGAAAAGTCAGGCCTGCCCGGGATTTCCGGGCGTGCAGTGCGACCGGTCGCATTCCCATCATCGGGAGCGCGGCGGCCTGGAAACCTGGGGGCGAGTTCGTCTGGCGTCGGCCGGGGCGGGACGGCGCGCGGAGCCGTAGCTGGACTTAGCGGCGGCGGTTTTCCGCTGGCAAATCCCTGTTGCCGAAAGAAACCGATGCTGCGCGTTAACGCCGGCCGCACGGAGGTGAAGTGATCGCCCGCGACCATGAGCGCTTGGACATTCAGGCCAGCGCTCCGCGCAGTCGCCTCGGTCCGTTTGATCTCTTCTTCAAACCACTCCTCTTCGCTACCGTAGTACAGCTGAGCCGGACATTTGAAGCTCTTTGCAAATGCTTCGGGCGACCGCATCAGTGTCTCCCGCTCGTTGGAATCGTCAAAAACCAGCAGATCTGGATCCCACTCGCCGACTCCGTCCAGGTTCATTGAGCCCGAAAACGACGCCATGGCAAGAAACCGGTCGGAGGCCATCACGGTCAGAGCAGCCAACGTGCCACCCGCACTGTGGCCGGCAATGTAGAGCTGTGTTTCGTCGACGTAGGGGAGCGCGGCGAATGCGGAAGTTGCCGCCAGGACATCGTCCACTTCGTCGTAGTACAAAGAAAAGTGGCCCGGTTGGCCGTTCTCGCCACGCAGCACGGGAGTCATCACAACGAAACCCTGATCACGATACGGCTGAGACATCTCCCAGTCACCGTCACCCCAAGCAAACCCACCGTGCAAAAAAACCACGCCAGGTCGGGGCTCATCGTCGGCCGGCGGCGGATCCATGTACGCTCGCAAGGCGCGGCCGCCGGATTGGTAGATTAATTCCGCCGCGCCGGTGGGCGTCTCTAATTCGTCCCAATCCTGTGGTGCTTCGCCGCGGCTCGTAAGCGTGGTCTTAAACTGTGTTCGGGCAGTCACGTAATCCTCGTTTTGGACCGGCAGCGGTTGCGAATCGTCAAACGTCATCCCATCAAGTTCTTCGAAAAGTAGATAGGCGACGAAGCCTACCAGCAGCACGAAGCCCAGCAAGCCAAACATGACCGCGCCGATGACGTAGTATAGGATGTACGACTTCTTCCGCGATGGGCCAAAACCTTGTGCGTACTGTGCCGCCTGGGGTTCCGCATAGCCATGTGGTTGGGCAGACGTCGGCGCGACCGGCGGCGTAACATGTGGTTGGGGCTGGCCCGTCACCGGGCCACCGACAGTTGCCTTACCTCCAAACGGATCTTGCGACTGGGGAAACGTCGGAGTTGTCGGTGCGACGGGCGGCACAAGTTCGGCTTCCACCGGAGGCGCGGTGTCGGAGAATGGATTGACGATCGGTGCGAGCGGCTCGCGCGGCGGCACGGGCACTTGCAACGGCTGTTGGCAATTCGGGCACCGTACGGTTTTTCCGGCCAAATGAGGCGGCGCTGCGAACCTACCCCCGCACGGACATGTGACTGCAATGGTCATGATAAGGTTCCTAGATGACAACTCGATGTCTATCAAAATCGCACATTCAGCGATCGGCGTCAAACAGGTTGGGCGGAGCTGCCGTTACTAGAAAGCTTGTATCAAGTTCTTCTTTACAAATGAGTCAAGTTCTTAGCGACGGGCACCGACCGTAGGTTGGTCGGGGAGCGGGTCGATGCAACGGAGCGATAGCTCGCATCGGCCCGAGGCACAGCCTCGCTAGCAATCCACCCACTCGCGTTGCCAAAGTTCCAGAAACAGCAGGGCCCACAAGCGATAAGCGTGGTCGAATTTCTGACTTTGGTGTTCGTCGATTAACTGTTCGACAGCCTCGGGACGAAAGATGCCGCGTTGCCGCGCGGTCTGGTCGAGTAGCACGTCGCGCGTCATGTCGTGAAGTTCGTTGCGGAACCAATGATCGACAGGGACGCCAAATCCCATTTTGGGCCGATCAATCAATTCCCGCGGCACGTAACGGTACAACACCCGCCGCAACAAATATTTCCGCTCCTCCTTGCGCACCTTCATCGATAACGGAAGGCGCCAGGCAAATTCGAACACACGATGATCGAG
>JASLRF010000233.1 GCA_030744095.1 Pirellulaceae bacterium
GAAAACAACATGATTCACGATGGCGGGATGACTCGGTAGATTGGCGTCCGAGACCTGCTGGTTGGCCGCGGTCAAGACGACGGCGCCTTCGGCTTCGAGCCGGATCCCGTCATGGCGGGCCAACAAGTGGATCAAAGCGAAGCCAGCGTGCTGAGGACGATACGTGCCAGTGTGAACGCGCACGGTCTTGTGCGTGGCGTTTTCCGCGGCGGCATCCAACGCTGCTTGAATCGGATACAGACTATCTGGCCAGACATGAAACACGCCGGACGCGTCCAGTGTCACATGGGAAACCAACGGTGGGCTTTGAGGCGCCGGCGGAGGGATGTCCGCACGCTGGCAGCCGACCAGTAATGCCAACATCGTAGCGAACCCGAATACTAGCTTATTGAATCGTCTCATCACGTCCGGCCAGCCACGTTTGAAAATCTGTGAGCGGCGCGATTCGCATCTCGCCCATGTCGTCGTCATGCAACAAACGAAACCCGCACATGGGGTCCGTTTTCAGCGTGAACACGCCTTCGTTTCGGGTGTGAAAACCGATCGAATAGGTCAAATCGGGCACTCCGATCTGGCGGAGCCCAAGTTCCGGAATGGAAAAGACGTAGACGTAGTCGCGGCTCTTGATGTGAAGCCGAATGTCATGGTTCGCCGGCACTTGGAATTCTTCGTCGCGCTGAATATCGTCCGCCGTATCGAATTGTCCGTCAGTTCCCGCATAGCGAAATGTCCAATGATACTTGTGACCTATCGCCTGAACCTCCAACGGCGCATGCGGATCGAACAAGGCTTCACGGGCAGCAGTCGGAGGTGGTGGAGCCCTGTTTCCATCGCCGGACTTTCGACACGCAAAGCAACTCAAAGCCAGTACGCAGGCCGCAAGAAACAGGTTCACAACACTTGGCGATCGTCGGAGACGCGAGGACATTCAAGCAAGTATAGAGTCTAGCTTCGGGACATGTGCGCTCGGTGCGTGCATGTTTCGCGAGCGACGGGCACCGACGGCAGGTTGGTCGGGGAGCGTACCAAATGCAGGCACGTTCCCTATTTGGCTGTGGCCCTGCCGCGTTAGGCCAAAGGTGATTTCCTTGGCTACTCGCGGGGGCCTCTTTGAAATTGCCGCGATGTGGCCCGGGCAGCGATATTGGCGAAGCCAGCGCGGATCCGCTATTCTGTCAGTCGTCCAGCCCAGTTTCCATCGCCCGTATGTCGACGGCGCGTCGTATTGACCGAGTATCTCCTGCCATGAGAGCTTCGCCCATGAAAAGCCAATACCCGTATCTTACAGTTGCCGCCATTCTATTAACGAGCTACCTCGTCAACCTGGGTGCGGATATCCTTGCTGCCGAAGCGAGTGACGAACAGGGCTTCGTGTCACTTTTCAATGGCGCATCCCTGGCAGGTTGGGAAGGCAATTTGAAAGTTTTTCACGTCGAAAATCACGCCATCGTCGCCGGATCAAAAGACAAGCCCGTCGCCAACAACGAGTTTCTTTGCACGAAGAAGCAATTCGGCGACTTCGAGCTGCGCCTGAAGGCCAAACTGGTTGGACAAGGCAAGAACGCGGGCATCCAATTCCGTAGCAAACGCATTCCCAATCATCATGAAGTTATTGGCTATCAATGCGACATGGGTATCTCCGGGGTGGATCACGTGATTTGGGGAGCCCTGTACGACGAATCACGACGCCGAAAGTTCCTGGCCGAAGGCGATCAGAAGAAGCTGACTGCGGCACTGAAAGCCGACGATTGGAACGACTTCGTCATTCGCTGCGAGGGTCCGCGGATTCAGATCTGGTTAAACGGTTATCAGGCCGTCGATTACACGGAAGCAGAAGACGTTCCACGAATTGGTGTGATCGCATTGCAGATTCACGGCGGGAAACCTGCTGTGGCATCGTATAAGGACATCCGCATCAAAGAACTGCCAGCGAACCAATAACGTTGTGACAAACAAATTCATGGACGAAACAGTCGATCCACACCAGCCTCACCCGGCTGGTGGCCAACCGACGCCGCAGTTCATCTACTTTGACCTGGGCAATGTGCTGCTGCAGTTCGACCACGACCGTGCCGCTCGGCAAATGGCGGAGGTCGCCGGCACCACGCCCGAACGTGTCTGGGAGATTGTGTTTGCTGGCGATTTGGAATTACGCTACGAACGAGGTGAGATTTCGACAGCCGACTTCCACGAAGTTCTTTGCCGGCAAACGGGAACAACACCGCCGCTGGCAGCCATCCTCAATGCGGCGTCGGATATCTTCGAGCCGAATCCGCCCGTGATTTCGTTGCTGGGTCAGTTACAACGCAACGGGCACCGACTGGGCCTGCTCTCCAACACCAACGACGCGCATTGGTCGTTCATCAAGACCACCTTCCCTGACCTGCTTCGAGCGTTTGACGTGATCGCGCTCAGTTTCGAATTGAATTCTCTCAAGCCAGAACCCGGTATCTATGCCCAGGCGGCTCGTCTGGCAGGCTTGGATCCAGCCCAGATTCTTTTCGTCGATGACCGACCAGAGAATGTCAGCAGTGCCACCGAAGCAAGGTTCGACGCGATTCAGTTTCAAGGCCATCGACAATTGGTTGCCGACCTCGTTGCGCGTAACTTGGGGCCGCTGATGTGACGACCGCGTCGGCGAGGAACTACGTTGCCCAGAGTCCCTCGCCCTTCTTATGGAAACAGACTACCGATCAGGTACAAGGCGGTAGATGTCAATCTGCGCCCGTTCGTCGCTGAATGCGAGGCGCAATGTGTCCGACGGCTGCGCACGACTCTCGACCATCCGCGGCGAAGCGGAGGTCCTCCGCACGACGCAGTATTGCACACCGACGCGTTTCAAATGCGCGAGACTTTTCGAATCGGGAAAGCCAATCATATCTGTCTTGAGACGCAAGAATGATTTTGGGAAGAATCCGGAATACCCATTGACCATTCTTCGCCGATGGATCGTGCCCCAGTACATCCAGAGCGCGGTTTCCTCGTAATTGGCTTCGCGCTTCCCGGTGGGAAATGGAATGCAGGCGATCACGGAATCTGTCGCCGTCTCTTGCCTGAGCCAATCAAGCCAGGCAATGTTTTGCTCGACGGACGGAAGTCGAAACAGTTTTTGGGTCGGCGGCCAAAGCTCGACCGTCGCAACAAGCCCCAGGATCAGGCAACTGGCGAGAATCAACTTGGCCCGGGCAGGCTGTTTGGTCGCTACGCCGAATTCCCAAAGAGCCTGCAGGCTGTTGACACCCAACAGTACCAGTGCCAACTGCACAAACACAGCAAACCGGAAGACGCTTCTAGCTTGTGCGAACCCCGGAATCCCGGCGATCAAGAGTG
>JASLRF010000234.1 GCA_030744095.1 Pirellulaceae bacterium
CCAGAACTGCCAACGCTCGAAGATGCGCGTCGCCAGCAGGCCGAACTCAGGCTGCGGGAGCAAGCCGCCCGCGACGCTGGCGACGACCAACAAGCCGCCGACCTGCGCGCTCTAGTCGAACGAAAATCGCGTCTGATCACTCGCCTGATCTGTTTGCCAATTGATCGGTATCCGTTTCGGACCGTGGTCTGGCGAGTCGGCGATGCCGTCTGGGTGGCCGTACAGGGCGAACCGTATCAGATTTTGCAGCGTGAACTTCGGCGGCGGTTTCTCGGTGTGCCGGTCATCGTGGCCGTGTTGGCCGATGGCTGGGGGGCATCTTATCTGCCACCCGCCGAGCTGTATGGGCAGGGCATTTATCAAGAAACGGTGGCGGTGGTGTCCGCTGGTAGTCTGGAACATTTGATTGACAACTTAACGGCACGCATCACCGCGTGCCTTCCCAACAACACGGCAGGTTAATCGTGATGGTGATTTCAACTCTCTTTGCGCTGGTCTTGGCCGCTGCGCCGGTCGATGCCGATCTCGTGCTGACGGACGCACAAATTTTCGACGGGAGCGGCGGTGAGGCAATCGTCGGCGACGTGGCGATCAAAGGCGATTCGATCGTAGGCGTCGGACGATTCGAACTGACCGGCGATCCGCGGAAGATTGACGCCACGAATCTGATCGTGTCGCCTGGCTTCATCGATCTGCACAATCACAGCGATCGGCCAATTACGCGAGCGGAAACGCGACTCAATCGAAATTACATCACGCAAGGGGTGACGACGATTGTCACCGGCAACTGCGGTGGTGGTCGCGCGGATGTTCACCAGTACTTGGAGCAGATCGACGAAGCGGGTGCCGGCACAAATGTCGTCCACCTGATCCCGCAGGGGAGTCTGCGACGCGAAGTTGTTGGCTCGGACAATCGGCCACCGTCGCCCGAGGAACTTGAGAGAATGAAACTCGCCGTGGCCGAGGGGATGCAAGCCGGTGCGTGGGGACTATCGACTGGCCTGATCTATGTGCCCAGCAAGTATGCGGCGACTGAGGAACTGATCGCGATATCGCGCGTCGTCGCCCAGCACGGGGGAATCTACGTGTCGCACATGCGGAACGAAAACACGCGGCTGTTGGAATCGATCGACGAGACGCTGACAATCGGCCGCGAAGCAGAGCTGCCAGTGCATATCTCGCATTTTAAGGCGTCGGGTCGCGCTGCGTGGGGCCTGGCCGCCGACGCGGTAGTCAAAGTGCAACAGGCACGAGACAATGGCCAACGCGTCACCGCCGACCAATATCCCTACATCGCCAGCAGCACGTCGCTGGGCGCGATGGTCGTGCCGGATCGATACCGTAGCACAAAGGCGTTCAAGAAGGCGATGGCCGATCCGGACAGTGCCAAGGAACTGCAGACGCAACTTCGCCAGTCGATTGAATCGCGCAGCGGTGGGGCCAGCCTCTTCATCGCCAGCTACAGCAAGCAGCGCGACTGGCAGGGCCGAGATCTCGAGTCGCTGGCCAAAGAACTCAAGAGGGATGTTGTCGATTTGGTGGTCGAGATCCAAACCAACGGCGGCGCCGCCATGGTCAACTTTGGGATGCAGGAAGCAGAAGTTCGCCTGATCATGCAACAGCCATACGTCGCGGTCGCCAGTGATGGGGGTGCCAAAGTTCCCAACGACACGGTGCCGCACCCACGGAACTACGGCACATTTCCGCGCAAAATCGGTCGCTACGCAATTCGTGGAAAAACAGTCACACTGGCCGCGGCGATTCGCAGCGCCACGGGATTGCCGGCCGAGATTCTTGGCCTGCCCCAGCGAGGATTCGTCAAAGCGGGGTATGCTGCGGATCTTGTCGTGTTCGATCCCGAAACATTGCTCGATACGGCCACCTTCGAGAAGCCCCATCAGTATGCAACAGGCGTACGATATCTGCTGGTCAACGGCGTCTTGGTGATTGACGAAGGACGCGTGACAGAGAAGCTGCCGGGCCGCGCATTGCGTCACGTGACAAAGCCGTAGGAAGTGACCGTCTCGCTTTGCTGGGATGAGCCTTTCAGGCGGAGCCTGATCTGCCTGTTACCTACTTGGGCAACGGATGACTACGAGCGACAAGCCAAATCACCGAGGATTTGCCCTAGCGTCGCCTCTTGCAGGCTGCGAAAATGGTTCTTCTCTCGAATTCTCGTCCTTTGCGGCGACAACTGCCGACTCTGTCTTGCCAAGTGAGTGACCAAAGCGGATGGCTGATGCCTTTATCTTGATTCCAGGCCGGACCAGCAGGCAAGGTAGCGGCATCAGCGAAGGCAAATACGGCGAGAACTACCAGAGTGAGATCAACACGCTGCAAGTCGCGATGCCGGATATGCAGCGGCTGGCGTTGTCCGATGGCGACAAAGTGCGGCTGACGGGCGAGCACGGTCAGATCGATGTTGCCGTCAAAACGGCCAAGAGAGACGAATTGCCCGCAGGGATGTTGTTCATTGCCTATGGCGACCTGTCGAGTCGCCTGATGGGTGGCGATACACACGGGTCTGGGATGCCGACGAGCAAAGGAATGGATGTTGAATTGACCGTTCTGAAATGACCGGATTAAGTAGATACGACCGTGCAGGCCTGAAATAACAGCGGCAACACGATGAGCACAATCGAAGAAACGCCTAAAACCAAAATCGTCAAGGATGCCACTTGCACGTTCTGCGGTTGCGTCTGTGACGACATCGATTTGAAGGTCGAAGGGACCCGCATTGTCGAAGCCAAGCGCGCCTGTGTGCTGGGCAATTCGTGGTTTCTAAACCACGAGATCGAAGATCGGCCGTCGTGTCATGTTGACGGACAACCCGCCACGCTGGACGCTGGCATCGAACGGGCAGCCAGGATTCTGGTCGACGCTGACTATCCGTTGATTTACGGCTTGAGCGATACGACCAGCGAGTCGCAGCGAATCGCCGTGGGCATCGCAGATTGGATTGGCGGGATCGTCGATACGACCAGCAGCGTCTGCCATGGCCCGTCAGGAATGGCCTATCAAGCTGTCGGCGAAGTCACCAGTACGTTGGGCGAAGTGCGCAATCGCGCGGATATGGTGATGTTTTGGGGAGCGAACCCGGCCGAAAGCCATCCCCGCCATTTTACGAGATATAGCCTGATGCCGAAGGGCATGTTCCTGCCCAACGGTCGCAAGGACCGCACCTGCGTCATTGTCGACGTGCGGAAGACCAAATCCGCCAGAGCCGCCGACATCTTTGTGCAAATCAAACCGCGACGTGATTTCGAGGGACTCTGGACGCTGCGTGCGTTGGCCAACGGAATCGATTTGGATCCCAAGTCCGTCGAGGAAGACACGGGTGTGCCAATGGCAACTTGGCAAGACCTGATGGATCGCATGAAGGCGGCTAAGTTTGGTGCGATTTTCTTCGGCATGGGGCTCACGATGACGCGTGGCAAACATTCCAACACGGAAGCCCTGCTCGCATTGACGCGAGACATGAACCAACACACACGGTTTACTTGCAAGCCAAATCGCGGCCATGGCAACGTCACGGGTGCGGACAATGTCGTGGCCTGGCGAACCGGCTATCCTTTTGGCGTCAATCTGGCGCGAGGATACCCACGTTTCAATCCGGGCGAATACACGGCGTCTGACGTACTAGCCCGCGGAGAAGCGGATGCGGCCATGATCATCGCCAGCGATCCGATGGCCAACTTCAGCCAACCGGCGCGCGAGCACTTGGAGTCGATTCCTTACATCGCCTTCGATCCCAAAGAGACGCCGACGACGCGTTCTGCGACCGTTGCTTTCACCGTCGCGACCTACGGCATCAACGTGCCCGGCACGGTTTATCGCATGGACGACGTGCCGATACCGCTCCGTCCCGCGTTCGATTCGCCCCACCCCAGTGATTCTGAGATCCTGACGCGAATCAATCGTCGGGTGCGCGAAATCCAGACACAGGTGAATTAGGCAAGCCAGAGATGTCGGGAATCGTTCG
>JASLRF010000235.1 GCA_030744095.1 Pirellulaceae bacterium
GGCGTTGGATCTCGCGTGGCGGCCAGGTCGAAACAGAATATGGGTAATTGGTCGAACATCTTCGAGGTAACAGCGATACGATCTCCAAGCGCCAGAGGTGCGATGAACACATTGCCGAAAGGACGATGCAGATGCTGGCAGGATCAAGCGAAGACCAACGCCGTGCGACTCAGTTCGCTGTGCCTGCCCCGATCAGCGCATCCAATTCCTGCTTGAGCCGCCCGAGAATCTCGTCATAGGAGTAGGCGCCCAATGACTCGCTGCCCTTCTTCAGATTGACGTGGGTTGGACCGCACCAGAGTCCGAGATCTGCGTCGTCGGTCTCACCCGGCCCGTTCACACGGCAGCCCATGACGGCGATGGTGAATGCATGTTGTTTCGCGTACTCAGTCATCGCTTTGACATCTTCGGCCAAGTCGATGAATGCTCCGTTTTCCACTCTTGAACAGCTAGGACACGAGATGATATTCAGCGTGTTGGTGCCGAAGTCGACAACTGAGCGGACTCGGCCCGCCGCAATGTCTTGCAGAATCTGGGTGCCTGCAACGATCTCTTCGGGCTTGCGTGCGTTCGAGACCGTCAGAGAGACGCGAATCGTGTCGCCGATGCCCCGACTGATCAGTTGTTCGAGCGCAATCCGGGTCTTGATGACCCCATCCGGCGGGAGCCCCGCTTCGGTCACTCCGAGATGCAGCGGTACGTCCGACCGCTCGGCCGCGAAGCGTCGATTCACATCGATCACCTGCTGCGGATCCGAATCCTTTAGCGAGACGCAATAACGAGTGAAGCTGATCGAGTCGAGAAACTCGCAATGGTCAAGGGCGCTTTCCAGCATTGGGGCGACTGGATCATCTTCGTCGTGTTCTTCTTTCTTCGCAGGATCGACGCTCCCGCAGTTGACGCCTACGCGGATAGCGCAGTCATGGTCGCCGGCGATTCCCACCAGGTAACGCACTTTCTCTTGCCACGGTTTCTCGCGTTCGTGGTGATAGAGATGACCGGGATTGTATCGAATCTTGTCGACATGCGGGGCGACCAGTTCGGCCAACCGATAATTCTCCTGCAGATCGACCGAGAGGTTTGCATCGGTCTGTCGACGGATTTCGCACAGCGCCGCCGCTTCCTGTTTGTTGTCGACGGCGATCCGAACGACATGGGCACCCGCGGCGTGCAATGCGTTGATCTGAGCGACGGTGGCGTCGACGTCGGTCGTTTTCGTCGCCGTCATACTTTGAATGGCGATCGGGTTGCCTTGGCCGATTGTAATCGAGCCAATGCGTACGGGGCGAGTTGGGTTGCGCACCAGTTCCACAGAGTTCCTTCCAAGGCCATTCGTCGCGATGCATGTTGTCGCGATGCATATGCCTCATTCTCTTCAACCGCAGACAATCGGGCAAGATCACTGGGCCACGACCTTGCTCAACGCTTCCACGAAGAAGAACTCGCCCCACATCACCGATTCATCGACGCCGAGTTGTTTCTTCGTGTGATAGACCCCGTGTTTCAAAATGCCTTCCCAGCCGGGCGTTTCATGCGCGAGATAGTCGGGCGCGACCAATGCATCCAACATCGCCACGGCTGTATCGCGGTACATGATCGCGAGGCCGGGCGAGCTGGTTTGTCGTGATAGATCCAACAGGCCGCTGGCGGCGATCGCTCCCGCGGATGAGTCTTTTTGTGCACCCCATGGTGCGGGCTGGGAGAGATCCGCGTCGAAGTCCCAGTAGGGTACGCGATCTTCAGGCAGGTTTGCGATCCAGAATGCCGCGTTCCGCTCGGCGACATCGAGAAACTCCTGTTGGCCCGTCAAGGCGAACACTTTGCTGAAGCCGTACAACGACCAGGCCAGTCCACGCGCCCAACGACTGTCTCCGCCAATTCCCTGATGGGTAGTCTGTTTCAAAAATGCACCGGTCTCAATGTCAAACGTGCCTTCGTGCGCTGTCGAGCCATCTTGGCGGACGATGGTGTCGCGCGTCGTGCGGCAATGCGTCGTGGCGACGTCTGTCAGATTTTCGTCGCCGGTTTCGATCGCTGCGTAGAAAATGATCGGCACATTCATCATGATGTCGATGAAGAGCGACTCAGGCGCGACAAAGCTACAAAGATACCGCCCCTTTTCTTGAAACCGCATGGCCAGGGTCCGCCCGGCTTGGATCAGCACGTCGTGCAGATGCTGGTCGCCGGTCAAATCGAACCAGGGTTTGTAGGTGTTTAGGAAAATGAATCCGAGATCATGTACTGCACGGTCATGCTGGCGATGTTCGAGCAATTTCGAATAGCGTTCCGCGCGGGTCCGCCACGTTGCGTCTTTGTTGCGGAGGTGAAATTGCCACATCATGCCGGCTAGAAATCCACCAGTCCAATCCGTCCACAACTCGCCTTCGTGATGCCACTTGCCATCGACGGTGTAGATGGGAAAGAAATCAGGGTGATTTTCGGCAAGTGCCGTGACTTGTTGTTCCGCAAATGCGAGTGCATCCAGATAGACCGTATTGCGATCAGCGTCAGCCATCGAATTCTCCAAGAGATTTCCTTCAGATTCTGGAGGTGACACGGCAGGGCCATGGCCAAACAGGGGGACCTGTCTGTATTTGGCATTACCTCGCTAGACTCTAACGAAGCCACAAATCAATGGGAAGAGGCAGCGTGTTGGCTGGTTGACGTTTTGAGGCGATCGTGATATCCCGGGGTTGTGACGTACTCTCCCACCTTACATGTGGTCCTCTACCAACCCGAAATTCCCCAGAACACCGGGAATATCGGGCGAACGTGCCTAGCAATTGGCGCCAAATTATGGTTGGTTCGACCGCTGGGATTTCGTCTCGACGAGCATCACCTACATCGCGCCGGGCTCGACTACTGGGAGCATCTGCAGTGGCAAGCCGTGCCGGACTGGGAGCCGTACGCTCGGACGCTCGATATGCAACACACCTGGCTGTTTTCGAAAACGGCGACACAGATCTACACAGACGTCGCTTACGATGCGGGCGACACGTTGGTGTTCGGCAGCGAGTCCCAGGGGTTGCCGCCTTCACTGATGGAAAAACATCCAGGTCGTGTCGTGGGGATCCCCATACGCGAACCCGTGCGGAGTTTGAACCTGTCCACTGCCGTCGCGATTGCCGGTTACGAGGCGTTGCGGCAATGGCACCACCGCGAACAGTGAAGTTGAAGCGTGTCAAAGGGGGACGTTGCACACCGTTTTCACAGATTAACCTCGATTGAATAACTACCGACTCATGCCCAACTAACGGAGATCACTTGTGCCCACTTTTGACGCTGCTCGTTTACAAACATTCGCCACTGACCTGCTTGCCACGCGTGCGACGGCCGAGGAATCGCAGCGTGTCGCGGTGGGTCTGGTGAATGCCAACTTACGAGGCTACGAATCGCACGGCGTCATGCGTCTACCGTACTACTTGCAAGCTGTCGCCGATGGCGTGGTTGTTTCGGGTGCCGAATTGACGATTTCCAAGGAATCCGAAACGCACCTGGTGACCGATGCCAACTGGGGCTTCGGTCAAGTACA
>JASLRF010000236.1 GCA_030744095.1 Pirellulaceae bacterium
CGCCACCGCAACCGGCGGCGACCAGCAGGGCTAGACCCAAAGGAATAAATCGTAACATAGGATGAAATCTCCAATTGTTGAGAACTGTGGCAGCCCCGAGGATGAGCACCATGGCGCGGACCCGCGAACGGTTTCGCCTGGCCGCGCCACGATTCTCAAATCCACACGGCTCAGTCTGGTAATATCACCGATTCGCCACCCTGAATGGAAGCCAGTGCGGGTAGCACACCCATGCTCCGGACCCTGGTGTTGTTGCGACCGACTCCCAGGTCCACGGTGCGGGCAATGGCTCTTACGGAACCGTCCGCCAAGCAGAACATGTGGGAACCTGGATGAAGGCCACCCCATCCTCGCTTACAGACGTTACTACCGCCGCGTCCCCCCACACGGACACACCTGGTGTAGTTGGGGATGAATATGCGAGGTTGACCCACGGTGATACTGGACTGGTTGTAGGAGGTGTAGCTGTAGGCCCAAAACCCCCTCCGCTCGCGCGAATTCCTGTCCGTGGGCGTGGTGTGCATTTCGCCGACGAGCAACGTATTGGACGTGCCATCCAGGATGCTAGAAAAGCTCTCCGGTGTGAATTCCGACCGACTGCCGGTACGGCCCCGATGGTTGTGTGGCCTGGGAGTCGCCCCTACGTGGTGGAGGACACCCCGATTGTTGGTGCAGAAACTGTTGGACTGATTCGTATCCAACCAGCAGGCTCCCGTGCTGGCACCACTCACGGCACGATAGGATCCCGGCGCATAATGCATATTGCTACCCGGTCCGCTACGAGGCTCTTGCAACCCCCTGACATTGACATCTGACGGGCAGATGAAAGTCTTGACAAACGTCATGCAGACCGCTGCGTTGGGTCCCCCAGTGAGACCGCGTCGTCCCGGGCGAGCGTCGTTCCAGAGGTTAAAGTTGTAACGATCGTGTAGCGGCTGCTGTTCCAGGAACGGCAAGATAAATAGCGTCCATGTGGCAGCGCTAGGAGTGCCACAACAATTACCCGGGGTGATGTTGCCCGGCGGAAACGTCTTGTACGTGTCGTGGTAGTTGTGGCACGACAAGCCGATCTGCTTGAGGTTGTTGCCGCATGACATCCTCCGCGCCGCCTCACGCGCGGCTTGCACGGCCGGCAACAACAGAGCGACGAGAATGCCGATAATTGCAATTACCACCAGCAACTCGACCAGCGTAAAACCGATCCTTTTTCGAGAAGAGCTCATTGACTTCCCCTTTGCGCTTGAGAGATTTGCAGAATCAACAAGATAAGAACTTTTCTATATGAGGGCAGTTAGTATAAGCTCCTGGTATGTTGATGCAAGTTTTTTGTGGCAAACTGTCGTCCACGGTCGCGTAATCGAAGAAGCCGAAGCGTTTTTGATTCGCGCCCCACGCCAACATCGGGCGCTCACCAAAACGCCTATCGCCGCCTTCCTGCGACGAATCACAGTTCGGCCCCCGAAAACCGACCCGAGTCGCCCAAATTGACATGTCACGCACTCCATGGCTGCGCTCGGTCATCGTCGCGCCGCGGTCGACCGAACCCGAAACTTCGCTACAATATCAGCAAACCACGGTCCAGCAGGCCGGGGCGTGTCGCGGTTCTCTTTTCTTCGCGAGCCTATGAGACGGATCACTCTTCACTTCGGCATTGCGTTGCACTCAATCCGCTTGCTGCTGCTGGCAATCATCCTTGTCAGCCTGGCTGCTCAAGCTGCGGTTGCGGATCGGATCATCCTGCGCAATCTGAAGATCATTGACGGGCCGAAAGTGGTCACATTCGACGAAGATGGTGTGCGGTTGGACGACGATCGCGTGGTCGGTTGGTACGACATTGAGAAGGCCCGTGTGGCCGACGACCAACAACCTCAGTTCGATCGCATGTTAAAGGAACTGGGCGACCCCCTGTTTCGAATTCGTCAGCGGATGCGAGTTGGCGATTACAAGGATCTGTCACCGCATGCCGAGGCTGTTTATCCGCGGTACATGGATCGGAAAAGCCCGACGGCCTACTTGGTCATGCAGGCCACGATGTGGTCGCGGGTTGCCATCGGACAGCGTGAGTCTGCCGTCGAGCCGTACTGTCGCTGTTATCAGTACCTGCGTCTCCAAAGCGGTTCGAATGGTGTGCTGCCCGGCGAGCGTCGCTTGAAATATGATCCGAAAACTGGCATGTGTGCGTCATTGGCGCCGGTCTGGTTCGACGTCGCGGCCGCGAAAGCAGCATTGCCGAGCGTCTACAAATCGATCAGCGCGATAAGCCGCCCGCGGCCGGAAGGTGCCTACGTCTATTTCACCACACTGGCCTTGGCTGCGGGCGACACTGCCACCGCCGATCGTGTGTTGGGCGCGATCAAGAGTGACTCGGGCCCAATCCACGAACTACGCGACATCATCGCCGTGCAACGAGAATTGATGACAGGCAAGCCGGGTGCCGCGGCCGCAGCGCTCGATGCGCGCCTGGTGAACATCTCGCCCCAGAACCAACCGCTCGCCCTGTATTGGCTCGGTCGTGTCCAGTTGGCCTCGACCGATGTGGACACCAAAAGAAGCGGGCTCGTGCGGTTGCTGCGGATTCCCGCGTTGTATGGCAGTCAAGCTCCCGAAATCTCTGCCGCCGCGCTGTCTCACGGCGTTGATGTTTTGAAGCAGCTAGACGACGTGCGCGGGAGCGTCGCCTTGCGAAACGAACTGCTCGTGCGTTACGGCCAGACTTACCTCGCTGCTCAGGCCCTTGCCCCTTCGCCTGTTGAAACCCCTCAGGAAACACCATGACTAAGGCGTTCGCTGTTCAAGGAATCTTGCTTTGCTTGCTGGCCATCTTTGCGGCCACCTCGTTTTCCAATCGCCTGACCATGGCTCAGGACGAGACGTTGGAAGATGTCGATCCAACCATTTCCACACCACCAGCCGCCGCTGCAGCGGCTGACACAGCAGAGGAAACAGAGAAAACCCGCACGCTGCTGGACACGATCATAGACGGCGGCATCGTCGGGCTGCTGATCATCCTGTTATCGATGGTGTCGCTGGGCTTTATCGTGGAGCATTTTCTGACGATTCGCAAAGCGACCCTGATGCCCGAACTTGTCATCGAGGAACTGGATGAATTGATCGGTCAGGGGCAGATCGACCAGGCCATCGAAGCCTGTCAAACACACGAGAGTCAATCGCTGGTTTCGCAAGTGATCCTGGCTGGCCTTGAACGATACAAGGGATCCGAATTTGGTTTTGCCGAATACAAAGCGGCCTGCGAAGAGGCGGGTGAAGACCAGACGGGGCGGCTCTATCGCAAAACAGAAGTCCTGGGCCTGATCGGTTCCATCGCGCCAATGTTAGGGCTGACCGGAACGGTCTTAGGCATGATTCGAGCCTTCAATATGATCGCCATCAAAGGCGGCATGGCCAAGCCGGACGAACTGGCGGGTGGGATTGGCCAGGCGCTTGTGACGACGTTACTGGGACTGGTGGTCGCAATTCCCACGATGGTCGCATTTAGTTTCTTTCGTAATAAGATCGATTCAATCGTCGCCGAAGCCGGCAAGCGCGTCGAGCAGATCATGATGCCGTTGGGCCGGCGCAAATAGAAGTCCGGCAACGTCGCCCTTGGGCGATCCGATGAACCGCACCTTCACGTCAAGACAAATTCGCAATGCGCCTCACCAAACGCCGCCGTTCAACTCGACCGAACATGGACATGACGCCCATGATCGATATCGTGTTCTTGTTGATCATTTTTTTCATGACGGTCACCCAAGTTTCGAAGGTCAACAAGGAACAGCTCGAATTGGCCCAACAAAAGGGCTCGCAGGATCAGCAAACAGCGAACATCACCATCAACGTCACCAGGGAAGGTGAATACCGCGTTGCCGGCAGCCAGGTTTCTCTGGCCCGCCTTGTCTCTCTGGTCAGCCAAGAGCTGAGTGCCCTGGGAGGTGATGCGAGGCGGCTGAAGGTGACAGTTCGCACAGACCAGCGAGGCGTCAGCCGACACACCAACGAAGTGATGAAAGCGCTCAGCCGAATCGGCGTTCTACGCGTCAACAACGCCGTCGAGTCCCCCGAATAACGAATTTCGCGATGCGACTAACCAACCGAAGAACGCAACACGGCGAGAAGATCGAGCTGTCCATGACCAGCATGATCGATGTCGTATTCTTGCTCCTTATTTTTTTCATGACGACGGCATCGTTCGTCAAGACAGAACGACAGCTCGATTCAAATATCAAGAACCAGGATTCCGCCAGTTCATCAGCCAGCGACATGGAGCCGGCCATTGTCGAGATCGTCAACAGTGGCGGTCAATTCGTCTATCGCATTGGCGCTCGGGAAGTTCTGGTGGCCACGGAACTGACCAGCATCCTCCGCCAGTTCCCCAGCAAGTTGGATGGAGCCTACGTCAAGGTTAGCGACGATGCCCCCTTCGGCATGGCCGCTGCCGCAATCCAATCTTGTAAGGATGCTGACTTCACTACCGTCACTTACGTACCACCCAAATGAATCTGTCGACCGACAAAACACCACTCGGCATTCAGCCGTGTCGATTGCCTCGAAGGTTGGCTCGCTGGCTTTCCGTGGCCAGCTTCTTCTTTTTGACACTTGCCTGGCTAGCTGGAAACGTGGCTTGGTCCGACGACAAGGACGATCTTCAGCTGGAGAAGTTCCTGACACGTTTGGGGCTGGTCGACCTCCGCACGCTGCATCTCGAAGAGGTGCTTGAAGGCGAGCTTCCGGACGTGCAGCGCGTGGAGACCGCGAAACGGCTGGCGGACCTCTATGCCAGCCAATTGGTCGCATATTCCTCGAACAAGACACGTTATGATGACGTCGTCCAGCGAATCAAACGGCTGGTTTCCAATGTCCCTGAAGCGGAGACAGCGTCGCTGAAAGTGATGCTGTTGCAGGCCGACTTCTATCGGGCAGAGAAGCTGATTGGGCAGTGGATTGTCGACCGTCGTGCCGCCGCGCCGCGCGACGACGCGCACTCGATCCTGACACGCATCACGCCTCAGCTGATGGAATCGTATCGTCAGCTCAAAGCGGAATCCGACAAGCTGTTGGACGAGATCGACGCACTGGAGGAAGGCGACGAGCAAGCCGCCAAAGAGCAGCAATCGATGCAACTGCAGTCCGTTGCGGGTCGCGCGGGTTATTTCGCGGGTTGGTCAAGTTACTATCTTGGGTTAGCGCGTCAGAGTACGGGTGCCCAAACGACCGAGTATGCGGCGGCGCGTGATATGTTTCGCACGCTGCTCGGGACAACAGCGGAATATGCCGACGAAGAGGCGGAATTCCTAGGGTTGGAGTCTATCCGGCGGGCCCAGGCACTGATAGGTTTGGGACTGGCGGAAGCCGGCGCGGGCAATCTAAGTGGGAGTCAGAAGTGCTTCGAGTGGTTGGAAAGTGGCGGCGCACCGCCAAAGGTGCAGGATGAGGGCCCTTATTGGCGTTTGCAAGCGCTGCTAAACGCTGACCGGCTTGATCTGGCGCTTGAGTATGCCAAGAAGCAAGTCGCTGTCTTGACCAGTTCTGCAACAAGTGGCAAGGTCAGCTTCTGTGTCAGTCTGGTGCGTGCTGCGTTTGCTGGAGCCGAAACACCCACGCCCGACTTGCGGGAATTGGGAATGCTTGGGATCGCAGGTCTGGTCAAGCTGCGTCAACGCGGACCAGTCCGTGCCCTCTTGGAAAAATACAAGATCGACCTTGCTGGCTCGACCGGATTCTATCTCAACTGGATCAAGGGACAGCAATTGACTGAACAAGCCGAGAAGTCCAAATCGAAAGAGCTGTTTCGGGAAGCAGTGGTTACTCTGGAGCGCGCGATTGGGGCGGACGATGCCAAGCAGGACTTGGCATCGCTTGGCCAATGCCAAACCCACCTCGCCACATGTTATTACCGCCTGGAACGCTTTGAAGATAGTGCGAGGATGTTTGAAGCGGCGGCCGCAGCACGTAAGGCAACCAACGATGAAAAAGCGGTGGATGCAGCTTGGGCAGCATTTGTGTCGTACCAAAAGCTCGTAAAAAAACAGCCGCGATTTGTGGCAGCCGCCATCGATGTGCTGCGACAATTGAAACGCGACTACCCCAACCATGAATACGCCCAGCGGGCCGATTATCACATCAGTAAGTTACGCCAGAACGCGTCATCGCCGGCGGAGAACCTGGCCAACCTTGAAAAACTGCCACCCGGCAACGCGAACTACCTGGCGGCGCGATATGATATTTGCATTATCCGGCATGGGCAATGGAAGTCTAAGGCTGGCAAGGAACGTCGCGAGGCTGGTGACAAGTTACTTGCCGCCGTCAACATCTATCTGCAGGCAGCAAGCTCCGGCAGCAACGCCTCCCAGAAAGTCAAAGTCAGCTCTCTGGCAGCCAGTGTTGTTTTGGACAGGAAACCCGTCGATGTCGGACTGGCCAAATCGTACCTGGACCGCGCCGCAGAGTGGGCCCACGTGTTGCCTGACTCATCCAACGTGGTGGCGGAGTACCACTATCACGCGATGAGACTAGCTGAAGGCACCAAGAACGAAGCGGTGCGCACAAGCCATGCAAGATGGCTCGCCGAGAAAGGACAGGGTTCGCCGTTTGAATTGTCTGGTTTGGTAGCAGCTGCCAAGGCAGCCGACGCAGCCGCCGAATCGGCAGGCAATTCCGGACCGAATCAAGCAGTTCGTGAAGCGCACCGAGTCTACGCGAGGCTGTCTGAACTGTTTGGGGACAGCTCACAAGCGCTCATCGAACAAAAGAACGCCCGTGTCGCAATGTCCAAGGCCGCTCAGTACGCAGACCAACTTGGTGACCATCGGGAAGCCGCCGAGCGGTTGGATAAACTGCTCATCGCGTTGTCTGGCGAGGAAACCAAGAACAAGAACTACCTCCGCCGCGCTGGATTGGCGCATTTCTCGGCAGGCCAATACGGCAATGCACTTCAACACTGGCGAACGCTCTTGGCCGGCTTAAAAAAAGGATCCACAGATTGGTACGAAGCAAAGTACCATCAGCTCGCCTGCCTCGCGAACATGGACCCTGGCAAGTTCAAGAGTGTACTGGGCCAATTCCACTTGCTGTACCCAGATGTCCCACAGCCGTGGAGAGGAAAGATTGCCGCGTTGGCACGCTGAAGATCGGCTGGCACCCTGAAGACCCGTTGGCGACCGAAGGGCGGATCGACCCATGCACTGACCACATCTGCTAGGATGTAAGATTAGGAGAGATGAAGGTATTCGCGTTTCAATCGCGCAATTCTGTGTCGAGACTGACGAGCCAAGCTACGTTTTCCTGACAGTTTACCTCGACCGCTCGACTGCCTGACCACGAACAGACGAACGAGTAGATCATGGCGGCCAATCAGCCACCTCCACATACGATGGACCCCAACGAAGAGAGGAAGCTCCAACTTTTTCTTGAACGAGCGGCACCCATTGTGTTGGAAAGCCGCGTGCTGGCCACCGAGAATTGGCGACGTCTGGTGGCCTTGGCGCAAGAACTCGAAATGAGCGACGGTCAGCTTCGAGCAACCGTCGAGGATCTGCGTCGCCGCGGTGTGATTGAACGAGTCGAACTCCAGCCGCTCAAACCTTCTTCCAAACCTTCTTCCAAGCCTCCGCCGCTACCCGTCCGTCCAACTGCCTCCGATCCGGTGCCGGAGGGTCGGGCAAATGACACAAGACCGTCTGATCGAGACGCAACGCCGGGCATTCCACCCATTCGCGAAAGGACGTTCTCGCTGAACTCGCCGACGCCACCAGAACTGCCTCCTCCGCCACCAGCGCCAGCGTCACCGCCCAAACCGAACCGCGAACCGGAAGATCCTGGCACCTCTAGCGGTCTCCGCGAGCAACTATCGCAGCGAGCCGCGGCGATCATTGCCGAGCAGCGTGGATTCACTCCCAAAACGCATACGTTGATCGCTTCGGCCGCTGAAGATCTTGGCCTCTCGGACCGAGATGTCGCCGACGTCATCCGCTCGTTGCATCAAGGCGCCAGCCAGCCTCAAGAGGCGCCTTTGGATGACATCAATCAGCGTCAACGCTGGAAAGAAGCAGGCAAGCCCGAACCTCCTCGCCACGAGGCCCCCAAGAAACCACACGAGATCTTCAGCACATTCGTGGCCAAATCGTTGGACAAACTCGCCGTCGGACATGTCTCCAGCGACCTTGAGGAAGGATTAGTCGCTCACGGAACCAAGGTCCTGAAGTTGTCGCGCGTCTATGCCACGCAACTCGTTCGTGACGTCTCACAGGAAAAGGAACTGTTGCTGGAAACAGACACCAAGTTACAGATACAGGCCGACGACGCATCCACGAGTCTCGACCCGCGCTTGCTGGTATTTCTGGATCGAGCCACACCGATCTTGGCACAAAACCGGGGTTTGAATGCGCGGAGCCGTGTATTATTGGGTGCCATGGCCGAAGAAGTCGGTTTGGCACAGAGTGAAGTGGACGCCGCCGTCGCTTTGCTCGAGAGCAAGCCCACGGACACCGATGGCCTGGACGCTGCACAACGACAACGGTTGGCACCCTTTCGCCGTTTTGCTGCAGAGATGCTCGGGCAATTGCCGCAGAGGATCCTCACTGCTCGAGTCCACACGATGATGCTCGAGCGAGGTGAAGAGCGATTTGGCATTGATTCAGATCTGACCCGAACCGTACTTCGCGAACTGGCGGCCGAACAACAGGTTCAGATTATTACGGAAGAAGAAGCAACTCGGCACATCGAAGGTCTGGTCGAAGAACAACTTGGTGACGCGCTCCGGTTGGAGTCTGACGTCAAGCATCGCATCCTCCAGGAAGGCGGACAATGGGGACTGCCGGTGGAGCAGATCGAGAAGATTATCAAACAACGTTCGCAAAAAAACTATCAAAAACGGCGATCGGAACGAAATCTCTCAAACGCTGCGTTGTTCGCTGCACTGGTAGCCGTAATGTTGGTTGTGGTTTTTTTGGGATGGACCATGCTGGGCGGGCGGATGACTCCCGTCGAACCGGTTCGAGATCCTCCGCCCGTCACGGTTAATGCCGACACGCCAGTGGATGACACCGATGATAGTTGGTGGAGCGTTGATTTGGTCCTGGCCATTCACAACGCGTCAAGTGAATTCCCGTTATTGCGTCCGGCATTGAAGGCAATCGGATCTCCGAATTCCGAGCGTCGCATTACCGCGTACGATGCAATCACCAAGTTTGCCTTGAACCAAACGGATGACAACGTGCAGCGTAACATGCTGCTAACTGTGATTTCACAGGCATATGTTGTCGAACCTGATGCAGCGACTGCCGCCAAGATCCGCCGGGGGTTGGTGAACGTGATTCCCGGACCGGAAGACCGTTTGAGCGAACAGGCGGACGACTACCCACGGATCTTTTGGGCCATGCGGGGGGCGGTTGCGGCGCTTCATGCCGCCAGCGACAACGCTCGGCGCGCTGACGACATTGCTCGTTCCATTGGTCAGGTCGTAGGGACCACGATTGATCGCAATCAGCCACTCCTCCAACTCGAGCGCCAATGCCTGGGTGCGCTGGCCGAGCGGCTTTTTCGCCTCATGATCACCTCGGCCGCGTCACGTCCCGCTGACACTTTGCCGCTGCATCCGGTGATTGCCGAAGAAGCAGGCCGCTATCTTGATCGGCCAAGGCTGGAGACCCTGAATGCAGATTTTCTGGCTGCGTTCCTGCCCGCCAGCGAAGATTCGTGGAGCGCGTTTCAAACGTTGATTGACGACACCGTGGATAATCGCGATCCGCTGATCGTCGCGAAACTGATCGACGTGTATGAAACTACGACCAATTCCCCGCTGCAGTCACATCTGCAGATCGGCTTACTCCGTCGCGCCAATCTCAAACCAATGTCCGAGGAAGCCCGAGAAATTGCCGGCGAGATTCGGCAGGCGCTGGGGATCACGGAAGTGGTCACCACCGAGGGCCGTACGCTCGACTTCATTCAAATCGCCAAGCGTGAATTAGCGCGAACCAGCACGGAAACAGACGAACGGATTATGGCGGCCGATCTGGCAACGCGCCTAAGTCGTGTTGCAACGCTCGGCTGCGCACTCGCCCAAGGCGAACTGGGCTTTACCTCGTTCGACGAAATGATTGAGAAAGAACCGACGACC
>JASLRF010000237.1 GCA_030744095.1 Pirellulaceae bacterium
TATGGCGCGTCACATCGCCAAGACCATTGTAGCTGCCGGATTGGCGGAACGATGCGAACTCCAGCTAGCCTATGCGATTGGCGTTACTGAACCGGTTAGCGTGCACGTTGACACGCTAGGAACCGGTTGTGTCGACGACAGCCGCATCTGCGACATCGTGCGCGACCTATTCCCTCTGACGCCAGGTGGCATCATCGAATACCTGGACCTGCGGCGTCCGATTTTCCGTCTGACGGCCGCTGGCGGTCACTTTGGCCGGTCTGAACCCGAGTTCACTTGGGAAAGCACGTCGCGTGCAGCCGAATTGGCGGAAGCTGCGGGCACCGAAGCCGTGGCGCGCTAGTTGCCTCCGCTCGCCGCCGGACGTCAACTCTCCCTCAGGGCCCTCGGGAAGAGGTAAAGATCGCGGCACTGCACGTGCCATCATGGCACTACGCTGCGCGAATCAAGATCTCACCGCGTCCACCTTCGATCATGTCGCCGTGGTAGAGGTCTACTTCCAACTCTGACAGCTCGTCTGGTATTGGGAAACCAAGTCGCCGCAAATGTGTGAACATTAGCTGCAAGAATTCAGGTCGATAACGGCAGGCGTGGCGAAAGGTAGGCAACAACGGCGGCGCCTTCGACCCAAAGAACCCTAGCGTCCCCCGGTGCATACCCGCACCATGTCGAATACCGGTTTCTCCCAACGTCAGGACACTGCCTGCCAACATGTTGAAGCCAACCAGGTCTCCGGTGTTGCCGCCAACGGCCAGCGTACCTCGTCGCATGGAATGACCAATCTCGTTGCCGACATCGCCGTTAACCAGAATCGTGCCACCGGACATTCCGCGAGCGCTGCCACGATAGGCAGCGCCGATCAGATGTCCGGCCCGGCCTTGGACGTGAATCAGCCCGCCCTTCAGTTCGCCGCCGACCCAATCGCCCGCGTCTCCTTCAACGACAATGCAACCTCCTTGCATTTCGCTGCCGACATGTCGACCCGCGTTTCCGATCACGCGGATTTCGCCTTCGGTCATTTTCGCCCCGATCCAATGGACTCCGGTCAGATCACCTTCCCAGTGCACAACGCTGTCACTGGGATCTCCTGACGCGCGAAAGTAATCGCCCAGCGGCACCTTGCGGTTGCCTAGGAAAACGGTGGAGCGTTCGATTTCGGCCAGAGATTTCGATCGCAGATGCTCAGGCGTTAGCCCTTCCACTTCCAATGGGACGGCAGCCGGCGATTTGAAGCTAAGACTGAGTACCATGCGTGTCAGGCCCTATGGTGCGGTGAAAGGTCGAGTATAGACTACAAGCATCGACATCGGTAGAACGACTCGAGTATCACGCGGGGCAAAACCTGATACAAGCTCTCGAGCGAGGATCTCAAATGCAGACAGGCGGTATGATCTTGTGTGGTGGCCACAGTTCACGGATGGGTCTACCCAAATTGACGCTGCCGTTTGGTCCCGAACTAATGTTGCAGCGCGTCGTACGCATTTTGCGCGAGGTCGTTGAACCGATTGTGGTGGTGCGGGCTGCCGATCAAGACCTGCCGCCACTGCCGTCCGAAGTCATTATTACCGAAGACCGCCGTGCGTCGCGTGGGCCTTTGGAAGGAATGCAAGCTGGTCTCTTGGCGGTTCGTGGGATCGTCGAATCAGTTTACGCAACCGGTTGCGACGCACCGCTGCTGAGGCCGGAATTTGTACAGACAATGATCGACCTGAAGGGCGAATACGAGATTGCCGTTCCCGTCAAAGGTGAATTCCACTTTCCCTTGGCGGCAGTCTATTCCATCGGACTGACCGAGACCATTGAGAAGCAACTCGACGCCGATCAACTGCGGCCACGGTTCCTGTTCGACTTGGTCAACACATTGCGTGTCCCCTGCGATGAACTCGAGAAAGTCGATGATGGCTTGGAATCATTGCAGAACTTGAATCGTGTCGAGGATTACTTTGCGGCGTTGGCCCGGGCCGGATTCGACGCACCGCCGGAGATCCATCGCCAAATGACAGATTGTTCCACGGACGACTAGCGTGTGTGTCTCAGGTGCAGGCAATCCGCTGTGCGTCGTGCAGATAGTCGTCGCCCACCGGATAGTTGCGGAAGCGGATAGAATAGAACTGTTCAAACCAGTCAGCGATGTCTGTCTCGACATCATGATCGTACTGGGGCGCTACATGCAGCGTCTTGCCGAACAGATTCTCGCGAATGTCGCCCTCTTCGACGACGATGCGACCAGACTTGATCACAAAGCGAGGCATTTCGAACATTGTCTCTTTGTTTTCATGCGGCATGTAGATTGTGACATCCGCATCAGCACCGACCCCCAAGTGCCCCTTATTGTGTAGCCCGAGAATCCTGGCTGGGCCCGCACGTGTGATGATCGCAATTTCGTACAACGTGTATTCTCGCTCCAAATCTCCCAGGATGGAGTTCGCGCGGACGGTTTGATTGACGGTCTTGAGCACATCCTGCCGATAGGTGCGGTCCATCAACAAGCGGATGATCTGTGGATACGCCAAAAACGAACCGCCGTTGGGATGATCCGTACTCATCACCACGCGCCAGGGATCGTCAACCAACAGGTACCATTCCAGTCCAATCGCCCATTGCCAGGCGTGTACCAGGCTCTTGTTGCGATATTTGATCGGTGCGATCCCACAGCCCGACTCCATCTCCGTGTCCGAGCTAAACCACTTGGTCCCATAGATATTGGCTAGATAATAGCCCAGCGGTCCATCGCCAGTCATGCTGGTCGTTTCGCCAAACATGACCTGACCGACATCGACTGTGATTTCGGGATGTGCGTTGACATATTCCGCCAGCGGTTCGACGCGTGAACAGAACGTTTCTTCCTCGCCTTCACCACCGCCGTAGCTGTGAAACTGAATGTGCGTCATGTGCCCGCGATGGCCCTCCAACGCCTTCATCGTTGCCATCGTGGTTTGCCAATTGCCGGGTACGCCCAGGTTGTTGCAGTGAATATGGACGGCGTGCGGCAAACCCAATTCATCCACGGTTCGGGCCATCGATCGGATGATCTCCCGTGGCGTGATGTCAAAGTGATCAATCAAATGGTCGACTGAATGCGCGTTGCCCGATGCATGGTGCTTCCAGACTTCGACGCCGCCAGGATTCACCAGCTTGGCAGCGTATCCCTTGGCCGAACCCAGCAACCAGGCGACAAACGCTTTCAAGCGTTCCGGTTCTTCTTCCTGAATGGACTTCATCACGTAGTGATTGTTGCCCATCAAAACGTAGAATCCCTTGTCAATGCCGGGCGTGTCTTCGAATTCCTCGTGGGCGTGGCGGGCGGACAAAGGAGGGACGGCGGCGTCGAAGGCGGTCGTGTATCCCAACCCCATGTACTTGTAGCCGGTGGCAAATGTGCTCGGAACGCTGCCCATGGTGCCGCTATGCGTATTGGCGGTTCGCGGGACCGGTGCCGCTTTCCGTTTTTCTTCCGGGCGCATTTTTCGCGCCATATTCACTTTGGGGCCTGCGATATGGCAGTGCATGTCGATGCCGCCAGGCATGACGACCAATCCACTGGCGTCCAACACTCGCGTCGGCACGACGTTGGGATCCGTCGGCGGATCCACCATTCTTCCATCTTGAATCCACAGATCACGAACCTGGCCGTCAATGCCATTTGCCGGATCGTACAGGTAGCCACCAGTGATTTTGAAAAGCGAGTTGCTCATGCCCTTGGTTTACCGGTCCGTTCGTTGATAATTGGGAACGCGTCTATCATGGTCAGCTGACCGCGGTCCAACAACCGGGGATTGTCCGTCAACGGTCAACGACCCGGTCAGATTCAAGGGGAAACTACTGATGTCCGCACAGCCACAGCTGGAAGTCGCGCGTAAGCAGATCGAATTCGCACGCCAGTACACACGATCCCTGATTGCGGACATTGAAGACGAACTGTGGTTCACGATCCCCATCGGTGGTGTGACTCATGTGGCCTGGCAAGTGGGGCATCTGGCGATGGCTCAATACGGTCTCTGCCTGTTTCGGATTCGCGGGCGTCAGTCCGAAGACGTTGAACTGATGTCATCGGCGTTTCGCAAGAAATACTTCAAAGGGACCACGCCAGACGCCGATCCCGCCAAGAATCCTGCGCCCGCCGAAATTCGCACTGTCTTCGATGGCGTGTACGAGCAAGCCCTTGCCGAAATGACCGGCTATCGCGAAGAGGAGTTGCAAGAGCCGATCGACGAACCCTTTGCGGCGTTCAACACCAAGCTTGGTGCCCTGCTGTTCTGTTCGCACCACGAAATGATGCACGCCGGCCAGATCGGGCTCCTGCGACGGCTGTTGGGGAAAGCGCCTATCCGATGAGTTGAATGTGGCGAACGATTCCCGACATCTCTGGCTTGCCTAATTCACCTGTGTCTGGATTTCGCGCACCCGACGATTGATTCGCGTCAGGATCTCAGAATCACTGGGGTGGGGCGAATCGAACGCGGGACG
>JASLRF010000238.1 GCA_030744095.1 Pirellulaceae bacterium
CGAGGATACCTACCGGTCAGAAACGAGGCACGACTTGGGGTGCAAACGGGGCTTTGGCAATACGTCTGCGTAAACGCGACTCCCTGTTCGACTAACCGGTCAACGTGCGGCGTTCGGATCAACCCGTTGCCTAACGCATGGATCGTGTCGTGACGCTGCTGATCGGTACACAGCCAGAGGATGTTGGGCGAAGAGTCAGTTTCCATGGCGACGGCGATGTCGGAACGTGATCCGTTAGAAGCGTTGGCGGTTGAGCGACCAAGGGCGTTAGCATAACTGACGATCACGCCTGCGACGACTACGGCACGGGCTGACCTCTACCTAGCTCACGGTTCAAGGATCTCAAACTCTGGTCGAGCTTTCATCATCAGCGCGGCGTGTCGATAGAACGGGTAGACGCTCCATTCGACACATGCGACAAGGTCGATCTTGCCGTCGCCATCATAGTCGCATGGTCGAGCGCACGGTCCGTGAGCCGTGATTTGAATGGGTTCGCCAAAGCAACGCATGGTGACAGGTTGCCCGAAGATCGGCTCTTTCTTCGTACCAACATTTCGCAGCAGATAAATACTGCCCCCGTCTTGGATTCCTCCGTGTGAGCCAGCCAAGCTGTACATCAAATCGATGCGTCCGTCGTTGTCCCAATCACAAGGTCGAAACGCTTCGGTCCAGTGTGATCGGCGCGAGACAATTCGATCGTCGATTGGGCGACCGTCGATCAAGCGAAGAGCCGGGGCACGCTTGAGTGCAAGTCGGCCATCTGGCTTCTTGTGTTGCGTGAACAACGTGGCCTGTCGCGTGTCCCCGCTAAGGGTGATCAAGTCCATCAAGCCGTCATCGTTCCAATCCGCGAATGCTGGGGCTGTCCGCCAAAAGAAGGGGCGATTCGGTTCGCGGGGATACGTGTCTTTTTGGGCCAATTGTGCTGATTTCTGTTTGTTTTGTGGAGAATCTGGAAAATCGTCAACGACGATCTGTTGCCGCACGCCGAAACGTGGATCGTCTTGCGAACCCACGTTGTGAAACCACAGGATCCGGTTAGTCTCGTTCGCGCACACCAGGTCGCACAGACCGTCACCATCCCAATCGACGAACTCGGGATAAGGATAGCCCATATTGTGCCAGTGGTTTGGCGGCCCGAGGATTTCGTCTCGCAAGAAACGGATTGGCTTGCCGTCAGCGAGAATCCGCCTAGGTTCGGCATACGACGGGCGTGCCTTGGTGCCAGTGTTGATCACGATCCGCGGCCATCCATATCCACCGCCGACGAGCAAGTCGAGATCGCCGTCATCGTCCCAGTCGCGGAGGCACGGCCATGCCTGATCGCTCAACGAGAGCACCGCCGAGATTGACGCGGCGCGAGCGACTTTTGAAAACCGGGGGGACACGACAGACGTTGCATCAGAAGCCGATCCATCTGGCGGCGGAATCACCATCTCGTACTTAGAAATGTCTTGAAATACGTTGTGTTGTACCAACAGCGCAGGGCGCGATTCATCGCGAACCGCCGAAACGTACGAGCACCACTGCGGTTCGATGCCGGCCAGAGGATGTTCTTCATCGAAACGCGGTGGGTCGCCGCCGAGGTTCTTGCGCCAGGCAATCCGATATCCGTCGGGCTGTGTCGTCGAGCCGCCTTGTAGGCAGACGGCGTCAAGATGTCCGTCACCATCCACGTCGACAAAACAAGGTTCCCGGCCGGCATCGAGGGTGATTGGCGCTTCCGGCTCAAACGGCCACCCTTGCGGGTTCGAGTTGCGGACGAGTTTCCCGTCGACCACCAGGTCGGTCGCACCGTCTTGGTTCAAGTCGACGGCACGACATGCCTTCCAGCCGCCGACGGGGATCGCGGTTGAGCGTCTGAATGTGGGCTGTCTGGCTGTATCCGCCTGGCTGGAATTGAGAAATATCGTCGCGGTCTTGGTCCCATTAGCCGTCACCACGAAATCAACTCGACCGTCGCCATTCATGTCAGTGAAGTCGGCGGACGTGTAGGTGTGCACAAAATGCTTCAGTTCGACGGCATCCGGTGTTTCGCGATACCGCAGACGTGTCAGATCGCCAAACTGAAATGACCTGTTCGCATCGAGCGCATCCGCGGGCTGTGCATCACCTCCGTCCGTAACACGCGGGTAGTAAACGATCCCACTTCGCGGGTCATCGGCTCGATACGAATAATTCCAGCAACCAGCCAGATCGCGGCGCCCATCACCGTCGAGGTCAACAAGCGACATACCGTAGAACATCGTGATTGGACGTGGACGCCCAGCGTTGTATCGCAACAAATCCCCAACGCCGATCGCGGGCGTGTATTGTTGTGGGTGTGCTGCAATACGCACCGGCGTCGTGCGAAAGCGAATTTCGTAATCAACCTGTTCGCGGTTGGCAATCACCCATTCGACATGCAATGAGGTGGCCGATTCGAACCTCGAGAGCGCGTGCGGCTGATGTAGGCCGGTCGCGAGGTTAATTACTTCGATCGAATTCAGATCGATGAACCCTTCGCCGCCAGCTTTGCGAATCCGCTCGCCAAAATCGATCAGCGGATCCATGGGAACATTATCGTATTCCAGTGGCGTCGTGACCTTCAGCTGAAAGTGGAACACCGGATCCACAGTGGGATCCTGCGCAGAACTCACCAGCGTTATCTGGGCGACGAGGATCGTGGCGGCGCACAACTTTCCAATTCCATTCATCGTTGATCCGTATCGTATTTGATTTGGTGCGACATACTGTCAGAAAAACCGCGCGATGTGGGCGTTACTTCTTGCTCGTGCCTGGAACGCTTACTCGTGCCAAATAGATGCTTGTCTTTCCTTCATGAGACGAATAGTAGCTGATCCACAACAGTCCATCGTGCCAAACCAGACCGGCGTAACTGGTGTCGCCACCGGAGGGAAGTTTGAGCGCTTCGGTCAGCGTCGCGTTCTCGGTGTCCAGCCACGACAGCGATGTCCGCGTACCACCATTGTAAAGTCGCGTGACGGCAAGAATTCGGCCATCTGGTAGTTGGATCATATTCGGTCCGCCAATGCGAAAATTGAGATCGCGCCATTTCCAATCCGTGTACGGCGGCCCGGCGGCGCCAAGCTGCGCCATTTTGTCGCCCGTTTCGTGACGAAGCAGGCACAGTGCCGATTTGTCGGCGAGAAACAAAATCTTGTCTTCGCCGCAACCGTTGGGCGCCGGGACACGAGATACGTGGGTCTCAAACGTCTCGCCATCAGTCGACCTATAAGGCAACTCCCAGCAATAAATGTACCGTCAGGTTTTCTGCGGCTGAATGCGGACGGCGTATTTGGAGATCGTGGTGTCTCGCTCAAGTCGATTGGTAATGGTCTGAAACGCCTTCTTGGCGACGCGGACGCCTTTGTC
>JASLRF010000239.1 GCA_030744095.1 Pirellulaceae bacterium
ACATTGAAGCCGTCGTCGATCGTATTATCATCCGGCCCGGCATCGAAGCTCGATTGGGCGAATCGGTGCAGTTGGCGGTTCACTACGGCGAGGGGCTGGTGATCGCCTGCTATTACTTGGAAGAAGAAAAACAGCCGGAAGATAGAACGCCAGAAGGTCAATGGCGTGACGAGTTGTTCAGCACGATTTACACCTGCCCAAAATGTAATCTCAGCTACGAAGAACTCGAACCTCGCACGTTTAGCTTCAACAGTCCCTATGGAGCCTGCCCAACCTGCGACGGGTTGGGTGTCCGCGAGGAATTCGATCCCGAGTTGGTCATACCGGACTTCGACTTGTCACTGGCTGACGGCGCAGTCGCTCCCTGGAGAACATCGACACCAGCGGCGCTGCGAAAAATCCATTCGGCGCTCGAATCATTTCTCGAATCGATTGGTGCGGACTTGCAGACATCGTTACGCGAGTTCAGCGACAAGTCGATGCGGAAACTGCTTCACGGCGATGCCCGATCGAAATTCCCCGGCATCCTGACGATGTTGGAGAAAGAGCACGCGACCGCCACACGCAAGGGCCGGCTGGAACAACTGACGGCATTTCGCGGTCAGATCGTCTGTCGCGACTGCCATGGTTCGCGTCTCCGCGCCGAAGCATCCGCCGTGCGAATCGGGGATCGCACCATTCACGAAATCACCAGCCTTTCCGTGAGCGACGCACGTACCTTCTTTGACGAGCTTCAATTCGCCGACCGCGACGAGCCCATCGCGACGCCGTTGTTGACGGAGATTCGCAAACGTCTGGCATTCCTTGCCAAGGTCGGCGTCAATTACCTGACGCTGAACCGCCCTGCGGACACGCTCAGCGGCGGCGAATCACAGCGCGTTCGATTGGCCACCAGTATCGGTTCAGGGCTGGTTGGTGTCTGTTACGTCTTGGACGAACCGTCCATTGGGTTGCACCAACGAGACAACCAACGGTTGATTGACGCACTGCGTGACTTGCAGGATCAAGGTAACACGGTGATCGTCGTCGAACATGATGAGACGATGATCCGACAAGCGGATGAATTGATCGACATCGGCCCAGGTGCCGGTGCGGACGGCGGACAGATCATGGCCCAAGGGCCGCCGGAAACGGTCGACGCGGCTAACTCGATCACCGTCAAATACCTTTCCGGTGAAGCGCGCATCGAAATCCCGACCAAGCGGCGCCGCGCCGCCAAATCGCGTTCGATTCGGATCGATGGCGCGACGACAAATAACTTGAAGAACGTCGAGGCTACGTTTCCTTTGGGCTGCTTGACCTGTGTGACCGGTGTCAGCGGTTCCGGAAAAAGTTCGCTGATTAACGAAACGCTGTCCCGAGCCTTGGTGCGACGGCTTGGCGGCTTGGCCGCCAAGCCCGGCAACTACTCTAGCCTGCGGGGCGTCAGTCAGATCGACAAGGTCATTCAGATCGACCAGTCGCCGATCGGTCGCACGCCGCGCAGCAACGCCGCGACCTATTCAGGTCTATTCGACGAAATTCGCAAAGTGTTTGCCGGCACGCGCGACGCCAAGCAACGTGGCTATCGCATCTCGCGTTTCAGCTTCAATGCGAAGGGCGGTCGCTGCGAAGAGTGCCAAGGGCATGGTGTCAGGAAGATCGAAATGAACTTCCTGCCAGACCTGTACGTGACGTGTAATGAGTGCGACGGCGCTCGATTCAACCGTTCTACGCTGCAAGTTCACTACCGGAAAAAGTCCATTGCTGACGTCCTGCAAATGGCGGTGGCAGACGCCGTTGAGTTCTTCGAGAACTTCGCCAACATCCATCGTACGCTGGAATGTCTGCGCGACGTCGGCTTGGGATATCTACCGCTGGGCCAGCCGTCCACCACGTTGTCCGGCGGCGAAGCGCAACGCATTAAATTAGCAACACAGCTGGCACGAGTAGATACGGGAAAGACGCTCTACCTCCTGGACGAACCAACGACGGGGCTGCATTTTGACGATATCCGGCGTCTGCTCAACGTGCTCAATCGGTTAGTGGATCGGGGCAACACCGTCATCGTGATCGAACACAATCTGGATGTCGTCAAGACTGCGGACTGGCTGATTGATCTGGGCCCGGAAGGAGGCGCGGGCGGCGGCCAGATCATCGCCACTGGAACACCCGAACAAGTCGCTGCGATCACCGACAGCCACACCGGGCGCTTTCTCAAACCGTTGCTCGCCATCGAAGACAGCTAGAATCCAACGCCTTTCGTCTTGGTCTGAATCCGACACAGATACATGTCTGACGTCAGGTACAGCACGCTGCCGTCGTTGCCCCAGCCAACATTGGCGATCCTTTCGCCGGTGACGATGCGGCCAAGCAGCTTCCCTTTTGGTGATAGCACCAGTACGCCACCCGGTCCGGTCGCAAAGACGTTGCCGTGCAGATCAACCTTCAATCCGTCACCACCGCCACGTGCTATGCGGTCTTCTTTGGAACAGTCAAAAAACGGTCTGGGCGTTCCGAGGTTCCCATCTTCCTGCACAGGAAACGCGCGCCAGACTGGATCACGACCGTCACTGTTGGCCACGTACAGAGTCCTTTCGTCCGCCGAGAAAGCAATACCGTTTGGCCTCGATATTCCCCGATACTGCAACGTGACGGTGCCATCCTTCTGCAGGCGGTAAACACCGCAAAAGTTAATTTCACGCAGCGGATCGTCAGCGCGATTGGGAAGTCCATAGATCGGATCGGTGAAGAAGATCTCTCCGTTCTTGCGAATTGCCAAATCATTTGGGCTATTCAGTCGCTTCCCCTCCCAGCGATCCGCCAAAGTCAGCTTTCCTCCATTTGCTGTCAGCACAGAGATTCGTCGGTCGCCATGTTCGCACAGAACCAATC
>JASLRF010000240.1 GCA_030744095.1 Pirellulaceae bacterium
AGTCTTTTTCGGATGACAGCCCGCGAGCTTGGGAGCAGCCTTCGACCGAAAAAGACTCCCGACCCCTTTTGCCGACCCCTTTGTACTCCGATCGCTCATACGGCGCTGCCCACTGCAAGCGTGCACGCTTTCCCACTAGACTAACGTGATGCGAATTGCACTCATGATCACCTGTCTGGGCGACGTGTTGCGCCCGGCCACGGGCAAGGCGACTGTGCACGTCCTTCGCAGACTGGGGCACGAAGTCGATTTTCCCTCGGCACAGACCTGCTGCGGCCAACCAATGTACAACAGCGGGTTTGCCGAGTTAGCTCGCAAGCAGGCGCAACACACGATCGAAGTATTTGAAAAGGCGGAGACGGTCGTGACGCCTTCAGGTTCCTGTGCCGCAATGCTTAAGGTGGAATATCCACATCTATTCGAACACGATCCTGTGTGGTTGAAGCGGAGCCAAGAGCTGGCCGCGAAGACCTTCGAGTTTTCCGATTTCCTTGTCAATAGACTCGGTGTCGTCGATGTTGGCGCACGCTATGACGGGACTGTGGCCTATCATTTTGCCTGCCATTTGAGGATGCTGAATCAGCAGGATGAAGTTGAGCAGTTGATTCAGAACGTCGCTGGAACCACGCTGTTGCCAATTGAACGACAGGATCAGTGCTGTGGTTTTGGCGGGTCGTTCGCCATTCGCTATCCAGGAATTTCCACGCATTTGGTAGAAGCGAAGATGCAGTCGGTTCTCGCAACGGGTGCTAAAGTGCTGGTTTCGACGGACGCCGGTTGCCTAATGAACATTGGCGGGCGTTTGCATCGACAAGGTCAAGACATTGAACTGCTTCATATTGCCGAACTGCTGGAGCGATGCTAGATGAAGTGGCTGTGTGCACGCCTGGTTTATTGGCCCACTCTAGGGTGGAACGTGCTGTTGGGACGTTTGCTCAAAGTACGTGCCTGGTGGAGTCGTGTGGACGACCATGTGATCTTGGGTGCCGTTCCGTTTCGCTCTGATGTCGACCTGTTGCACCGTGAAGGCGTCGTGGGAGTGATTAACACATGTCACGAATACGTCGGACCATGCGACGATTATGAACGTATGGGCATTGTCCAATTGCACCTGCCCACGATCGACTTCACACCGCCCACGCTGGAAGATGTGGAAAGGGGAGTCGAGTTCATTCGTCAGTACGCGGAGAGTGGAAGCACCGTGTATGTCCACTGTAAGGCTGGCCGTGCACGGAGTGCTACGGTTGTCGCCTGTTGGTTAATTGCCAGCCGAGGAATCAGCCCGGAAGAAGCGCAGAGAATCTTGCTACTGCGCCGCCCATTCGTGTTACCAAGGATTGCACAACGCCAGGTGGTGCGGGAATTCCACGCGAGTTTTGTCGCTCGGTCAAACGATGCAACCGACGCCTGAGACACCGGACATTAGTCCCGTCACCAGCTGCCCGTCGATGTGGTGGATGCGAGACGATTTCTGACACTATTTGGTCAAAGCCAGCACATCAGAAACGGCCTCCAGCAACGCACTGACATCATATGGTTCTTGAAAGCAGTGTGTCGCACCCATCTGCTGGGCGTGCCGCTGCAATCCAGGATAGTCGTGTTTCGTTAACACGATGACGGGGATGTTGCGTGTCTGTGGATTTCCCTTCACGGATTCGATGATCTTGCCGCCGTGGCCATTGGTCATCCGTAGGTCCGTGATAATCAGCGCCGGGCTCTCGCTGATCGCCAGCCAATAGCCCTGCATCCCATTGCTTGCACGAAGGATGTCTACCGCTAAATCGCCCATCCGCAGTTCGATCGCATCCGCTGCTTGAGGATCCTCATCGATGCACAGAATCTTCGCTCGACGACTACCGGGAAGAGGGAGGCAGTCTGATGTAATCTGGGTCGCCATTGTCGGTCCAAGGCTCATGGTGCACCTCCTTTTTTCTCAATATTCTGACGAGAGTACGCGCGAAAGCGACATGGTCAGTTTGAGTGTTGCCGGCCGGGTCCAGAGGAATTTGGAAACGTCTGGCCTCGGTGACGGAAACGGCCTCGCAGATGGTAAATCGGCTGCAATGCAAAAATAGATTACAATTCGCGACCAAGATTCAAGAAAAAGCACAATTCAGGCAATTGGCGTGATTTTGTGGGCCGATTGTGTGGCTCGTAGCAGGGAGGCAACCTAGTTCAGTGGCAACGCGAACGCGTCAGCATAAAACCTCGACGAGCCTCGGAGGATTCGTTTCCTGGGTTGACCAGGCCAGATTGCACTTGCGGGCCATCTGTTTCGGTTCCGAGCGTACACGTCTGTTTCGCCTCCGCGATGCCCTAGCGCGGGCTACGCAGAGAGAGCTTTCGGATTCAGAGTTCATTGATCAGTACGCGCAGGCGGTGGCCTGTGGACGGGCCGCGACGCGGGTGGCCAACAAGCTGAACCAAGGAGCCGAGTCATTGCTGCCAGACGTTGCCAGCCCGCTCATTGCGGACAGTTTCTTCGATGCTGTCACCGCCTGGCCGCCAGCGGTTGATGGCGACACCGAACCGGTCATCGCGGGTGACGCCGCGTTTTTGGCGGGCCTTTATGAACCGTTTCTTGGCCAGCATCATCAGCAACGCCGGTCGCGCAACGGCGTCTATTACACTCCCAGCGAACTCGCCGGGTATATCGTGCGGCAAGTCGATAGACTGCTGCGGTCGGAATTCGGCCTGCCGGATGGTTTGGCTGACATCGCAACATGGGCCGACCTGGTCGTACGTCACCCTCAGCTGTGCATTCCCAAAGGGGCTGCGGCGGATGAGCCGTTTGTGCGAATCTTGGATCCAGCAGTTGGCGGCGGTGTCTTCCTGGTTGCCGCAATCGAATCGATTTACCAGACGATGCTGGCCAAATGGAATTCGGCCGGCTGGACGTACGCTCAGATTCTCCAGGCGTGGCAGGACTACGTGCCACGGCATCTGCTGCCTCGACTCTGTGGTTTGGAATTGATGCTGCCAGCCGCCGTAGTTGCGCACTGGCAAGTCTTTCAGATGTTGATCAAGACGGGATATCAATTTCAAGGCGACGAGTGTATTCGCATCTTCCTGATCGATACACTGGCCGATTGGAACGACACCGACCATGATTCGGCCTCGGAGCTATTCGAGTTGCCTGCCGCCCGCGTGGCGTGTCGCCAAGAACTGTTCTCGGTGATCTTGGGAAATCCTCCCTTCTCGGGCATCTCGCGGAATAACGGTTACTGGATTAGCGAGTTGTTGCGTGGCCGCACAAGTGATGGCCAGAAGACGGCCAGCTACTATCGCGCCAATGGCGAGCCGCTGGCTGAAAGAAAACTCTGGCTGCAAGATGATTATGTGAAGTTCCTCCGCTATGCACAGTGGAAAATCGAGACGGCTGGTGCAGGGATCGTTGGGTTTGTCACCAATCATGGCTATTTGGACAACATCACCTTTCGCGGTATGCGCGAACAGTTGCGAGCTGCTTTTCCCCGCATTGCGGTGCTTGATCTTCACGGTAGTGCGAAGAAGAAGGAACGTGCCCCCAACGGTCAGCCGGACGAAAATGTGTTTGGCATCGAATCGGGAATTGCCGTCGGAGTGCTTCGCAAACCGCTGGTGCCGCTAGAACCGAGTGTTGAATTCAGTGAATTGTGGGGAACACGCGACCACAAACTCTCGACGTTGACCCACGGCGTCCCACCGTGGCGAAAGGTCGCCCCCGTGGCTCCCTATCATTTCTTTTCACCGCTTCTCAACGAATCGGGTCTTAACGAATTGGCCGGCGAATACGAGCATGGCGTGTCGTTGACCGATGTCATGCCGGTCAATTCGACCGTGGCGGTCACCGCGAGAGACAGCTTCGTCGTGGCCTTCGAACGGGACGAGTTGCTGGGGCGGATGGCGATGTTTCGTGATCTCACGATCCCTGATGATCACATTCGCGCCCGCTTTTTCTCGAATTCGCGATCGACCCGTTATGCCGCAGGAGACACGCGCGGCTGGAAACTCGCCGCAGCGCGACGACGCATGGCCGACGATCCGGCCTGGCAGCTTCATGTGCGACGGTGTCTCTACCGGCCCTTCGATCAACGTTGGATCTACTGGGCCGACTGGATGGTCGATTGGCCGCGCACCGAGGTCAATCAGCACCTCACGGCCGTCGAAAACTTCGCCCTGATTGCGCGACGCCAGATGCTGCCAACGCATCCTTGCAATTTCTTCTGGGTCAGCCGGACCATTCCCATCGATGGCGTCATCCGCTCAGACAATCGCGGCAGCGAGTCGGCTTTTCCCTTGTTTCTGATGACCGGTGCTGCGGACGTGCGTCTGCCAGCCAGCCTTGCCAAGGACCCAGCTGATACCGAGCACTGTTTGACGGCGAATTTTTCGGATCGCTTTATCAAAATGTTGACGCAAACGATTCAACTTCAGTGGCAAATCGAACCAACTTCTTCCAGCAAGGTCGCATTCGGTCCACTCGACCTGTTCCACTACATTTATGCACAGTTTTATTCGGTCGAGTATCGTCGTCGTTATGCCGACTGGCTGCGGATTGACTTTCCCCGAGTCTTCGTACCGCGCACGGCGATTCTGTTTTGGCAGCTGAGCCGGCTGGGCGCGGCACTGGTTACTGCACATACCGCGGCGGAGACTGTCGACAACGACTTGCCGAAATCACAGACGACACCACAAAAAAGCATCGAACCAGGCTACCCGAAGTTCATCGCCGATCGGATTCAGCTGCACGATCAAGTCGTGATCGACGAGGTCTCGGAAGAAATCTGGAAATTCTGCGCGGGTGGACATCAGGTCTGCAGAAAATGGTGGCGGGACCGTCGCGGCCGTGTGCCAACCGCTACGGACATCACCAATTACCGGCAGCTCGTCGACGGCGTACGCAACACGATCGAAATCATATCTCAAGTCGATCGGTGCATTGAATTGCAGGGCGGCTGGCCCGGGGCGTTCTTACGAACCTAATCTAAGGCTGTTTGACGCCTGGCCAATCCTTGCGAAAGCCGTAGTCGTAGTTCGGTAGTTCGCGAATCGTCGAATCCAACGTTTCCATCCCGAACCTCTGCGCTTCTCGCAGCACCGATCTCAACCGGAGATTCTCGATTCCCCGACGCAACGCC
>JASLRF010000241.1 GCA_030744095.1 Pirellulaceae bacterium
GCAAAATCGCAACCGCTGGTTGAAAGGGCCAAGTCGAATGGGCTTTCATTGGCATTTTCGGGCGGCTCGAACAGACAAAAGACGGCCTGCGGATTCCGGAATACGTCGGCTGGCCCAACAAATCCGCGTCGCGCACGCTGAACGGAAACGACGGCCATTTCGGCGCTGATTGCCGCCGAAGCACCCTTCGAATCCGAAAGCTGGTGCCCAGCGCGGATCGCGCGAAAAGGGATGTAGTGGGCCAGCACGAGCCCGATCGCGGATTCGATTTGAGCGGCCGATGCGCCTAGCATCGCCCCATACACAGCCGCCGAGGCGATAGCGCCGTGCACCACATGGTCGATCTTGTGGTCCTTTAGTGCGAACACTTCGGCCAACCGTCCTCGAATCTCATCGAGACAGAGCATCCCCAACAGCGTCCGACGCCCATCAGCCCCAGTCTGCTGGGCCGAGGCCAAGACAACTGGATAGAAATCGTTATGACCGAATTCACCACGCGCATCACCAGTGGCCGCGTTAAAGCCGAAATTCGTGCCGTTGGCATCCAATTCCCTAACCGCGGCGCAATTGGCGAGCACCGCTTTTTCCGGCTTCACCAGCATCGTGGAACCGAAGAGTGACGCACCAGGCGCGGGCAGGCCAGTCACAGGTACGCCAACAACCGCGTATTCCATCGCCTCTTCGCGCAAGACGCAAGGAGCGTTCGTTCCGCAGCCAATCGCGGCGACGGCGCATGCGATGCTATCCAAGTGAAACTGTTCGACTTTTCGCAACACGGCGGGATCTGGAGACGCGAATCCGTCGCCAAGGAAGTCGATCGCAAACTGGGCAATGCCAAGCGTTTGATTTTCCTGGCGCGGTAAGAAGACTTGTGAAGTTGCCATGCCCATAATGTACAAACCACACCCGTTTGAGGTAAGTTACCGAGACGCATTCCCCCGAGTTCTGAGTCCCAAGCTCTGGCTTAAGACTCGATAATCTCGACGCTCGGCTTCGCAGTGTTACCAGATAGCCAGGCGATCGAGGCAGAAGCTTCGGGGATAAACGTCTCCAGACTGGAGTTTGGCAGCGGGATTTAGACATTTCCGCCAGACAAATCACCGCAGCGTTAGGCCACAAGACAGGTCCGAGGAGTCGTCAACTATGGGGTCCAAGAGCCATGAACTGTTTTCCCGAGCTCAACAGCTGATGCCGGGTGGTGTCAACAGCCCGGCCCGCGCTTTTGGTGCAGTCGGTGGTGAACCGGTCTTCATCCGGCGCGGAGAGGGTTCGCGTTTGTTCGACGTGGATGGCGTCGAGTACATCGACTACGTCGGTTCGTGGGGCCCAATGATCCTCGGTCATGGCCACCCGCGTGTCGTCGAGGCCCTACGGGCTGCCATCGAGCGAGGCACCAGTTTCGGCGCGCCGACGGAAGCGGAAAACGACCTGGCCGAATTGATCATTGACGCGGTTCCGTCGGTGGAAAAAGTCCGGTTGGTCAATTCGGGCACGGAAGCCACGATGAGCGCCATTCGCCTGGCACGCGGACACACGGGCCGCGACGTGGTCGTGAAATTCGCCGGCAACTACCACGGCCACGTCGATAGCTTGCTTGTAGCCGCGGGCAGCTCCGCGGCCACACTGGGCGTTCCAGACTCGCCGGGAGTGACTGGGGGAACCACTCGGGACACCATGATCCTGGCGTACAACGATGTCCCCGGGTTACAGGCAGCGTTCGCCGAACATGGCGATTCCATCGCAGGGGTGATTCTGGAGCCCGTGGTCGGCAACATGGGAACCGTACCCGGATCGTCCGAGTTCCTTCGCGCCGCCCGCGAACTTACGAGCCAGCACGATGCCGTGCTGATTTTTGACGAAGTCATGACGGGTTTCCGCGTGGCCTACGGTGGTGCACAAGCGTTGTTTGGAATCACGCCTGACCTGACGACGATGGGGAAGATTGTCGGTGGCGGGCTGCCGATCGGAGCCTACGGTGGAAAACAAGAGATCATGGATGATGTGCTTCCGGCGGGAAAGGTCTTTCAAGCAGGGACCCTCAGCGGCAATCCAATCGCCACAGCCGCGGGAATCGCTACGCTGACGGTGCTCCGAGATGAATCCCCATATACTCGTCTGGAGCAGGTAAGCGCCCAATTGGCTAACGGGCTGACCGAGGCGGCAACCAATGCGAAGCTCCCGCACACCGTGCGGCGTGTCGGCAGCATGATGACGTTGTTTTTTCATCCCGATCCCGTCGAGAATTGGGGGATCGCGAGCCAATGTGATACAGCGTTGTTTGCCAAGTACTTTCAGAATATGTTGGAGCGCGGCGTTTACCTGCCTTGCAGCCAGTACGAAGCACTGTTCGTCTCCGCCGCGCACACCGAAGATCAGATCAACGACACGATCGACGCAGCCAGAGTCACCTTCGCAAAATACGGTCAGAAATAAACCGCACGCGAGGTCGCAGGCACACTCCGTGTTCCTGCGACTATCAGAGACGCGTGCAGAAGATAGATTCCAACGGGAAGCGTCGGTGGGGGATGGTGTGTTATTTCTTGCTCATACTTCGTGTTACGATCAGTCTACACCAAACCTGCAAATAGCATGTAATCTGACGTCAACGGCGGACTGCCCGCTTTTCTTCGGCGGCGCTAAGACGAAGGTATTTGGGGGTCAATCCCCACAGATCGTCGCGTCGCCCCTGTTGATATGCCTTCGCAGCGAGTTGGCCGACCGTTGTTGCTCGTGGTGCGAAATTGGCAACGTCTTCCAGGATTGCCTGAGGGTGAATCTGGGGGTGTAGATTTTCGACCGGTGGCCCGGAAACGATGTCACCAGCTTCGATTTGTTCGAGCCACGCGTCGATGCCCAGCAGATGTGGTGGTTGCGCCAGTTGCCAACCGCCTTCCGCGTCACGTTCGTACTTGGCGCAAAACAGCTGCTGGCGATGCGCGTCCATGATCGCCCATAGCGATTCCGATTGGTTGTCAGACGAAATCGACTGCCGGGCAATCACCTCCAAAGTATCGATCCCCATGACTTCCGCACCAATCGCATACGCCAGGGTCTTGGCGACGGTGACACCCACTCGGAGCCCCGTGAAAGAGCCTGGACCTTGAGATACGGCAACGAGTTCCATATCGGTGACTTTCCACCCCAGAACCGCGAGTTGACCGTGGATTGCCGGCATCAATGATCGAGTCGTGCGGCTGTCCGCGGCAAGGTCCAATCTCGCCACCAATCGTGCACTTTCAAGTAAGGCAATCGACCCAGGCTGTACGGCGGTTTCGAGTGCCAGAATCCTCACGATATCAATAACCTGCAAACGAGGGGTCCGAGAACGGTGTCTCTAAACCAGAATCGCAGGCGTGCCGATGCAACTCAAGGGCTAAGCCCATTTTTGTGGTGATTGCACGTACCTAACTCCTGTAGTAGAGTTGAGTTTGTTACAATTTGGGTGTCGAACGACTCTCTCCTACGGTCGGATTTAGTGGTCCGACTCGTAAAAAGGTACCGGAAGTGAAGCGAGCGTTAATCAGTGATATCCATGCGAATTTAGAAGCGTTGACGGCAGTACTCGCCGACATTCGTCGTCAAGAAATCCGTGACGTCTTGTGCCTCGGTGATATTGTTGGGTACGGCCCCAATCCGTGCGAATGTCTCGATCAGGTCATCGAGAATTCCAGCATCACAATTCTGGGGAACCACGATCAGGCCGCCCTCTTCGACCCTGATGGGTTCAACCCCGTTGCCTTGCAAGCCGTTTACTGGACGCGCGAGCAGCTAGAGGCCATAGGGGAACCGTCCAGCATCAATCAACGCTGGGATTTCCTAGGTGAATTGCCGCGCACGCATAAGGAAGAAGATTCGAACTCGCTCTACGTTCATGGTTCGTCGAGGGAACCCACGAACGAATACGTGTTTCCAGAGGATGTCTACAACCAGCGTAAGATGGACGCTTTGTTTAGCCGAATCGATCGCTACTGCTTCCAAGGTCATACGCACATTCCCGGCATTTTTACCACCGAACGCGAGTTCCTGTCGCCAGAAGAAGTCTGCTATCAATATCGACTCGGGGCCGACTTGATCATGGTCAATGTCGGTTCAGTGGGCCAACCGAGGGACAACGATCCACGGGCCTGTTACGTCGTTCAGGAAGATGATCAAATCACCTTCCGCCGCGTTGATTATGACGTGAACGCAACGGCCGAAAAGATATACAGCATTGCAGACCTGGACAACATGCTGGGCGACCGGCTGAAAAGTGGTCGCTGAGCTTGCACCGATGATGCCGGCATCTTGACGTTATGCCAAGCTGTCCTTAGACTTGCAGCGGATTGGGTGACCGTGCGAGACCAGAGAGGGCAGTTCTCGACAGCTAAGGACCCCGGTGTGAAACGAGCGATCATTAGCGATATTCACGGCAATCTTGAAGCGCTCCAAGCGGTTCTGGCAGATATCGAGCAACAGGGTGTTTCAACCATTTATTGCCTGGGGGACATTGTCGGATATGGCCCCAACCCCAAAGAATGTGTGGATCTTGCGTGCCACTTTGCCGTGTCCGTACTTGGCAACCACGACCAGGGAGCCCTCTTTGATCCAGAAGGGTTTAGCAGTGGGGCCGAAC
>JASLRF010000242.1 GCA_030744095.1 Pirellulaceae bacterium
CGGGAGTCTTTTTCGGCCATCGGCGTCTACCGATCGTAAGCTGTTGTCCGAAAAAGACTCCCGACCCCTTCTCGGTCAAGTTTTAGCGACGGGCACCGACTGCATGTTGGTCGGGGAGCGGGTCGCCGCTACCAAGTGATAGCTCGCATTGGTCTGAGACACAGCCTCACTAGGCCCCCTGGTTGCGGAAGGCTGAAGACGAACCGGGAGCAAGGTATCCGCGAATCGACAAGTTTTCCCCACTGGCTGAAATCGCACTCGGTCACAAAAACGCCTACTCAAAGGCGGCCCAGCAAGAACTCCGGCGGGTGGCTGTTCAGCCGCGGTTCCGATGGCTAACTTGCTAGGGTCGTAATTTGCAGGCCGTTGATGCAGCAGGTGAAAAGGAAGTCCCAAAATGAAAGACTCCAGTCTGTCGGGCGGTGAAGCGGTCCACGTCCAAGTCGATTCTGAGCTAGAAGTAACGTCACAGCCCTTTGTCGGGCGATGGAACCGGTTGGTCAGCACAACCAACTGGGAGAAAGGTCGCATCATCACGCAATGGCGCGAAACGCTAATCGACCAGGACGTATCAGCCACGGAATATTCTGACGAAGCCTGGGCTATTCTCGTGGGCGGCGTCACCGGTCAGCACGTCGGTCGACTGCGACGCGTCTACCAGCGGTTTGGCCCTAGCTACGAACAGTACGACGGACTGTATTGGAGTCATTTTCAAGCGGCGCTCGACTGGGACGATGCAGAGATGTGGCTCGAAGGTGCCGTGCAGAACGATTGGTCCGTGTCTCAAATGCGACATCAGCGTTGGGAGACGCTTGGTGCCGTCGAGTCCGACAAGCCACAAGAAGTGGATGTGATCAAAAACGAACTGGATGAAGATTTTGAACCAGCGCTGGACCAATCGCCGCAGGGCGAGGCTGTCGAGGGATCCTATTCGGAAGTCCAGCAACTGGCTGCGGGTGGACCACGGTCCGAAGGTCCCGATTTCGGCGACGAAGACGCGGCCGACGATCGCTCGAATTCAGCCGGCAGCACACCTCGAGAAAACGGTGCCACGATCTATGCTGAGGACGATGAACGCGAGACAATTGACTTCGTGCGGCCATTCGCCAATCTTGCAGAATTGCCAGCTGACCTAACAGCCGCTTTTGACGCCTACAAGTTGGCAGTGTTGTTTCACAAGAGCGAAGGATGGCAGCAAGTCTCGCGCGACGACGTACTGGCAAGTCTCGATGCCCTCAAAGCGCTCGCATTGGCCCCATCGGCGGACAGCACGCCACTGTAGCAGTGGTATGTTCGCATTGGACAAAGCACTGTCGACTTCCCGGACCACATGTCAGCAACATCAGCCGCAGGGTGGCTGGCGAGTTCATCAAGACTGTCAAGCTCTTTCAAAATCTTCGAGAGAGAGTGTTCTTCGTGGATGAGGCAGAACGATTCACAATCACGCGCCGATTTATTGTGATGACCGGCTTGTGCTCGCTGGCCGTGGCGTGCAACCTGGTTGGGCCGAGTATCTTTTGGGGTGCCGGCTACATGGATTGGCTGCAGTACTGTGCGTTTGTCACGACCGGCGCGTTAGTCGCCGAAGTCTGTCTGCTTGCGATATGGTGCGGTTTGAGTCAGCAGGCGATTAAGTTTCGCCTGCCTGTGACGGTCGCTTTGTTGCTGGTGGTGGCGTGTTCTTTCTGCATTGGCCTTCAGTTGCCGGATTTGGGACGGGCGAATCAGGGAATGCCCCTGGAGGCCGCACTCATGATCTCCGGAGCAGGGTTCGGCTTGTTCGTTGTGATGCAAGTGCCTCTGTGGATTATTCGGCGAACGACGGGATGTCGGATTGCAACGCCCGAGACCGCGACCCTTGGCGGGTCCCTGCAAGGAAGGCAATTCAGTGTTGGATACTTGATGCTTTGGACCGCGATGATCGGCGTTCTTCTAGTTCTTGTCCGAAACTCACTGCCTGAAGCGCGTGAGGGGATCCCGCCTCGAGATTTGGTTTCGATCGTCATGTTTCTACTTATCTATGTCGGGCTATCCTCGCTGCTCTGCATGCCCTGCATTTGGATTACACTTGCCGAGCGACCACAGATTCGCTCGGCATTGACTCTTGCCGGAGCAATCGTCGCCGGCCCGTTTGTCATCCTCGTATGCACGAACATGATCTTCCCCGGCCAACAAATTGCCGAAGTTGTTCCATCTGTTCTCTGCTATGAACTCGGCCTCGCAGGAACCACGTTGGCCATGCTGTTCGTGCTGCGGTT
>JASLRF010000243.1 GCA_030744095.1 Pirellulaceae bacterium
CAAGAATCCCCATTGCGGTATGCGCACCTTTGCCCACAAGCCGCACTTTTTCCGTGCGAAACCGCACGAAAAAGCCGTTGTTTTGCCGACCTCGTCGCCCGCATTACCGGCCCTACCCGTCCATTTCGCCATCCGATATGATTGTGTGCGTGGTCAACCGGCACCATGAAGAAGATGCAGTATTTGGCACGGCAATTTTCGGCAAAAGGAGAATTTGATGAACCAGATTGGACATCCTGCTCCCGCCTGGAGCGGTGGGGCATATGTGAATGGCGAGGACAAGGCGATCAGTAGCGAAGATTACAAGGGTAAGTGGTACGTTCTGTACTGGTATCCGCTGGACTTCACGTTTGTGTGCCCCACAGAGATCAAGTCGTTCCAGGAACTGCTTGAGGACTTCGCCGATGATGGCGTTTCGGTGATCGGCGCGAGTACCGACTCGTTCTTCAGCCATAAAGCCTGGTTTGCGGATCGCGAGACATTTCCCAACGAAATCACGCATCCCGTCATCGGCGACACCAACCATGCAGTCTCGAGGGCGTTTGGCGTGCTCAAGGAAGACGCCGGAATCGCCTATCGCGGCACGGTGATCGTGGACGACAAGGGAATCGTCCGCTCCGTAGCGGTCAACGACTTGTCGGCAGGCCGCAGCCCGAAGGAAGTCCTCCGAACCGTGCAGGCGCTGCAAAGCGGCGGCTTGTGCGGTGCCGATTGGAATAAGGGGGAGGGGTTCGTCGGTTGATCACGAGTCGACTCGAGATATTGGACCGCGACAGTTGGCGCGACTTCCTGGCCGCGCCAACTGTCGTATTGATGCTGGGCAAGACCGACTGCCCAGCCTGCCGCGCCTGGACCGAGGAATTGAATGGATTCCTGGCGGACGACCAGCGGTGGACCGAAGTTCGTTTCGGCAAGCTAGAACTGGACCGTCCAGGTTTGGGCGCATTCAAGAAAGAAAACCCCTGGCTCAGCGAACTGGATGACTTGCCCTACACGATCGTGTACGTTGCCGGCGAGAAGAAAAAAGAGTTCTTGGGCGGGGGGATCGACCGCCTGGTCAATCGGATGCAGCGAGTGATCCAGTCCTGAAAGACCACCCCCGTCTAGCTCGCAGTGCTTGCGCGGCGTGCGCGCAGATGGTAAGATGATCTCTTCCAACCGGCTGATATCTTGCCTGTCACACGGAAGCATTCAAGAGTGCTTCGCTGCGAACGAAAGCCGGATCTTCAAAGAGCTTCTTGATTGCTTCCTGCAATGGCAAATCGTCGAACGTCAGGATGAGCTTTGGGGGCTTGTGCATACTATGGTTCAAGCAAATCCAACGGGCAAAAGCAGGACGGCAAGCAACGACGAACTTCGGCAAGCCACCTTTCTCGCAACTCACGTTGCCGATCGTCATCCTGCACGGCACAGAATTCCACGTACCAAATGGCGGATATGAAGTTCATTTGCTGCGGCGGCAGTTCATCTATGAAGACGTGCTGGCAGGAAGAATCAGACGACGTCATCAGAACTTCGGTCGCCGTTTCCAGCAGCTGTTGACGAAAAAGTTCTTCGTCCGCGAACGGATGATTCCAATGGCGCAGGATCAATTCAAGAAGTAATTCGCCTTCGAATAGGGGACAAATTGCCAGACATCTCTTCGCGACGTTTTCGTCCATGACTATTAAGTCGGGAACTCCGAATTATGAACCAACAATTGGCAGTTCAAAAGTGTACTCTCGCGACGGACCAATGCAGACTTGAGCGCATACTTTGTGGCGAGGCTCCCATCATTAGGTTCATACAGAATCGAATTTGGTTCCAAACCCTGCCACTTCGGGTTTTCACGAACCTGTTGGACCCGAACACGGATGTTCTCACTTTCTCCGGCATAGATCCCATAGTTATCTGAACAGAGGACAAAAACGCCGGGGATCTCGAACTCTGCATTAAGGCACTCTTCGATGTCAACCCGTCGCAGTTTTCGAGTCTTGCGAAACCACTGACTAAACTGTTTTGCGCTGGTAACTCTGGCGTTTTTCGATCGTTTTCGAATGGATTGCGCTGCGCGCCGATAGTCCAGAGACGTCACGGAGACATCCCTTGGGCCGAATTCGGCAGCCAAGCGATCAAACTCGGCAGCAAATTCGGGCGAACACAAGATGTCGTCGAGCGTGCGACGATAATCGATTGCCAGCAATCGCCATGCGACTTCGCTGGCGAACCCGTACGTGTCCATTTGCATTGAATTGATTCGCCCGGGCCGCTTTGTCGCTCTTGGAAGTTTGTTGTTTTTCCTCAAATTCAACAGGAAATGGTTCCACAAGTACGCGCTTCCACCGTTGCAGCGCTTTCGACATTCAGAAACGAAATCCGCGTTCAACTCTATGTCGCACAAGAGATAATCCGCCGGATAACCGCAGCCCGCTTGTTTGTAGGCAGCGATAACTGCCTTCTCCGTATCGTCGTCGAACGGTTTTTTTCGCCGCTTGCCTTTCGCCGTAGTTGGCGCACTCTTAATTGGGTTTTCGGGGCCATCGATCGGATCGCCAACGTTCGTTCCATCTAATCTGTGTTCGATGTAGTTGGTGTAGTCATCAGAAAGTTCGAACCCAATCCATTGCCGCCCCAGTTTTTTTGCAACACACAGTGTGGTTCCACTGCCGCCGAAAGGGTCAACCACGAGATCCTGTGGATGGCTTGAAACTCTGATGATTCTCGCGAGCAACTGTTCCGGCATTTGACAACCATGGAACCCCTCGCGTTCTTTGAAGGTTCCGGCGACACGTGCGAAGTACCATGTGTCGTGATTTGGGGTGAAACTTTCCGGCGCATCCTGAGGCCGTATGATCCACGTATTGTCGGGCAACCTGCCGTTGGGATTCGCACGACTGTCCGCATAGACAAGCTGTCTGGCCGACTTTACCCGCACATGCGGATGTAATCTGTTGAAAGTGAAATCCGTCTGGTCCTTGACGAAATGAAAGAGATGGGTGTGCGACCGACTGAAGCCGTTCACGCAGTTCACGCCGAATGTGTAATACCAGATCACCCAACTGCGACAATGAAAACCTGCCTTCTTGGCCTCGATTTTCAATTCAGCTGCGTACTCATCACCAATGGCCAGCCAAAATGTGCCATTGGGTTTCAAGATACGGTGAACCCCCCTGATCCACTCACGACTCCAGCTGAGGTAGTCGTCAGTCTGTTTTGCATCGTCATAAACGTCGTACTTGTATCCGATGTTGAAGGGTGGATCGGCAAAAACGAGGTCGACTGACTCTTTGCTGACCTTCTTCAACGACTCAATACAATCACCCTGATGGATGCTGTTTTTTTGCAACGCCACACTGACTCCCTCCAAACAGGATCGACTCCCTCCAAACAGGATCAACCTGCATTTTACGGCATTCTGACGACCCGTTCAACGAGCTTGAAGCTTAAGGCGGAAACTCGACCAAGCCCCACCCTTTTGCCCATCTTGGTATGCGCAGCGAACCAGATAGGCTGTGAAATCTTCTTTTTCGAACCAGAAAATCAAGCAGCTTCGGCGTCTTCAACTGTTTGCTTTCGGATGAACGGAAGGTCACAATGCTCGCTGTACGTTCCGTTCGGCAATAGGAGAAATCTCGTGGCAACTTATCGAGTTGGCGTCATCGGACACACGGGGAAAGGCAATTACGGTCACGGAGTTGATTCCGTCTGGCTTCAATTTCCTGAGTGCGAAATCGTGGGTGTCGCGGATCCCGATGAAGGCGGCCGAGCGCAGGCGATCAAGCGTCTCAAGGCACCACTTGGTTTTGCTGACTACCGCAAGCTGCTCGACGAGACGAAGCCAGACATCGTGGCGGTCTGTCCGCGTTGGGTCAATCAACATCGCGATATGGTGGTGGCGGCCGCTGAACGTGGGATGCATGTCTATATGGAAAAACCCATGTGCCGGACCTTGGAAGAGGCCGATCAGATGGCGTTGGCGTGTGAGAAGAAGCATGTCAAATTGGCACTAGCGCACCAAACGCGTTACAGCCCGAAATTGCACGTCGTTCGTGACTTGATCGCCGACGGCAAGATCGGCAAGGTCTTGGAAATGCGTGGTCGTGGCAAAGAAGATCGTCGTGGCGGTGGCGAGGATCTGTGGGTACTGGGAAGCCACGTCATGAACCTGATGCACCATTTTGGCGGTGAACCGAATTGGTGTTTTGCCCAAGTACAGCAAGACAATCAGCCAATTACCAAGCAGGACGTCGCAGAGGGCAGCGAAGGGATCGGGCCGCTTGCCGGCGATTCCCTGGCCGCCATGTACGGCATGGATGATGGTGTGACCGCTTATTTCGCTTCGCAACGCGACCAGGGCAAGGGCCAGCGATTCGGCGTGCAGATTTTTGGCTCGGAAGGGATTATTGAAATCCTGTCTGGATATTTGCCAGCTGTGAATTTCCTGCCAGATCCTAAATGGTCGCCCGGCAGGAGTGCGGCCAAGTGGATCCCTGTTTCTTCAGCTGGACCGGGCCAGCCCGAACCGCTGAACAACGGCGGTCTGAACGCAGGCAACGTGCTGGCAGTGCGCGATCTGTTGCAGGCGATTCAAGAAGATCGATTGCCCGAATGCAGCGTTTACGAGGGGCGGACGACGATCGAGATGATCGCCGGCGTGTTTGAATCCCATCGGCAGAACGCACTGGTGAGCGTGCCTTTGGAGAATCGCAAAAACCCCCTGACGTTGCTTTAGTCGGGATTATGGTCATTAAGGAACGGTGAGGGGGTCGGGAGTCTTTTTCGGCCATGGGTGTCTGCCACTCGTGAGTCGTCGCCCGAGAAAGACTCCCGACCCCGTTCTGGTAGACCACCGACCAACGGGAGCGGGTCGCCACAACCGAGCGATAGCTCGCGCCGGTCCGAGGCACAGCCTCGCTAGCTACGCTGGCACGTTGAAAATACGGTCTGGCAGGATTCTGGCCGCCTATCTAGAATCCTCCACCCAAATCCTCTTGGGGCCGTCTTTCGATTGCGGAGTTATTCGAGGTCATCATGGTCTTAGGTCTCTTTCGCCAGCGCGCCGCCCGCCCACGTCGTCGGATCTCGTTAGTGTTTCTGATTGGAATCGTGTTGGTTGGGCTGGTGTGGTTCGCACCAACGATCGCGGTTAACAGTTCGTTGAAGTCGACGATCCTGAAACAAGTAACTGAGGGTTTCGAGGGGAAGATCTCGACCGGCCATATCTCGGCGGGTTGGCTTTCCTCAATCGTTGTGAACGACGTTGTGGCACAAGACAAGCAGGGCGAACCGATTCTGTTGGCCAGCACAGCGCGCACCAAGAACACGCTCCTATCACTGATCATCGATCCCACTAACGTCGGCGTGATACGAATTGACCAACCCAAGCTGAATCTCGTGCTCGAGGAGAACACGAGCAACTTGGAGGATGCCATCCGGCCACTGCTAACACAGCCGGCATCCGACTCCGGTCCGATCAACATTACGATCGAATTCGTCGATGGCACGGTGACTGCATTCGATGGGCCAACTGGCAGGAAATGGAACGCCGAGGGGATCAACGTTACGCTGACATCCCAGGGCGTCGATGCCAAGACTATTGTGCATTTCGAAGCGAACGTCACGGGCGGTGACGCACAGCCCGGATCGCTCGTAGCCGACGTCATGTGGCAACAAACGACAGACGGTAGCAGCGCGGCGCTAGGCAGTGGCGATCTTACGGCCGAAGTCCGGAGTTTCGACCTGAGTGTTTTAGAATCCTTGTTGCGTCGTGGGGCACCAGGAATCAACCTGACCGGTACACTCGGCGGCGACGTGCGGATTGACTGGGGCGCCCGGGGTGAAACGGTGAATCTTAGTGCCATTACCGTCGAGCAACTGCAGCTCATCGCCCCGCAGTGGCTCGGCCCAGATCGCGTGGCGCTGCAAGGCATCAGCTTACAAGGTCTGATTTCCCGCCAGGACGATACGTGGCAAGTGACAGATCTCGCCGTGGCATCGGATGTGATGAGCCTTCGCGCGGAGGGCCAAGGTGACACGCGGGTTTCACCGTTGGAAGACCTGTCGGCAGTGCTCGCGGACGTCTGGCAGCGAGGTGCGTACCAAGTGGCGGGAAATGTGGATGTCGCTCAACTCGCCCAGATGCTGCCCAACACTTTACGAATTCGGGAATCCGTGGAACTCACCTCTGGTCGGGTCTCCGGTTCGCTGACCGCGCAACAGGGAAATGAGGGAAGTCAATGGAGAACGCTGGTCACGGCGTCGGATCTAGCAGGGACCCACGACGGCCTGCCAATTCGGTTTGACGAACCGGTCGAGATCGCCTTCACGGCGCGACAATCGGGGCGCGAGTACATCGTTGATCAGCTTGATTGTCACGCCAGTTTCTTTCGCCTCAACGCCAGGGGGACGCAACAGCAAGGGACACTTGCCGCCGAATGCGACCTGACGCAGTTTTTCAAGGAAGTCAGCCGATTTGTTGACGTTGGCGATCTAGGATTGGCTGGCCGTCTGCAGACGGATATTCAGTGGAACCAGGTCGCAGCGGGTCAGGTCGCGCTGCGAGCGACGGCCGAGGCTACGAATTTCGAGTTGAACCGCGGCGATCAGCCACCGTGGCGGGAAGCACAGATGCGCATCGATATCGCCGCGACCGGAACGCTGGACGAAGCCGGGGGGCGCGGACTGCAACAAGCTTCGTTGCGCGTCGAGTCTGCGGGCGATGTGCTACTGGCCGAATTGCTGCGGCCTGTCGCCTCGCTGTCGACCAATACAGCATTGCCCCTGCGGGCTCAGTTGCAGGGAGAATTGCGTTCCTGGCGAACTCGCGCCCGACCATGGCTGCCGGCAGTTAATGTTTCTCTTGACGGTATCGTCGATGCAACTGTCCAGGGAACTGGATCGCCGCACCTCGTGGAAATCGACGCGGCGGACATTCGTGTCAGACAATTCAACCTGGTCGGTGCGGGTCTGAATATCCGTGAACCGGAAGTGCAGCTGAAGACGCAAGCAGTGCTCAACTTGGACGAAATGGAGTTCGTCACAACCCGAGCGACCTACGCGAGCTCCTCGCTCTCGTTCCAAGCTGAGGATGTCCGGTTTAAGAGTTCACCCGCACAGTTCGAGATCTCTGGTAACGCGGGATATCGTGCGGATCTGGCGCAGTTGACCCGTTGGTTTGCCGGCCCAAACCAAGCGCTCACGCAGCAGTTTTCCGGCGACGCAGTTGGGCAGATTCGGATGACACATCAGGCGGGCCTGACGACGGCGGATGTGCAGGCCGACATCAGCAAGTTCGCTTATGCCACTCCGGTCGAGTCTATCGGTCCCAAGGCGGATCAGACCGTGGTCGCAGCACCCACCGCCAGTGCGAACTGGAATTCACTGTGGAACGAGCCAGTGTTGAAAGTCGCGGGCCTTATCGGGTATGTGCACGCAGACCAGACCGTTCGCTTGGACAAGATCGAAATCTCGGGTGATGCAGTGAGCCTTGGCGCGCGCGGCCAAGTGAGCGATCCACTCGGTCGCTGCTATCTCGACGTCGAAGGACAGGTTGGTTATGACTTGGAACGCGTCACGCGAAAACTGCGTCCGCAGTTGGGCGACCATGTTCAGTTAAAGGGCCGTGATGCGAAACCGTTCAAGGTCCGCGGCCCGCTGCTCTCAGTTACCGAAACACCCGTGTCGACGCGGAATGTGTCATCCACTGCAGTTCCACAGCCGGCTGCGTCGATCCTGACCGAACTGATGGCGCAGGGTAGTCTGGCATGGACGTCGGCAGAGATTCAAGGCTTCACGATCGGTCCCGGTCAAATTGAAACCGAAATGGCGGACGGAATTGCGACTGCACGCATGTTGCAGGTCCCGCTGGCCGAAGGGACGTTGCGTTTGACACCGCGGCTGTTGATGAACCGTTCGCCGATGGTGCTGCAATTAGCGCACGGGAGTGGTGCGGAGAACGTTCGCATCACCAAGGAAATGTGCCAAAGCTGGCTGAAGTATGTTGCGCCGTTGGTTGCTGACGCGACCGCGGCCGAAGGCACATTCAGCGTCAGGCTCGACGGTGCATCGGTGCCCTTGGATGTGCCACAGTCCGCGGACATAAAAGGAAAACTGATTGTGCATCAGGCACATATTGGTCCTGGTCCGCTGGCACGGGAACTATTGTTGGTCGCCAACCAGATTCGCGCCCTGGCCGTAGGACAGCCCTTGGGTGCCATCGGTTCGGCGGCGGGCACGTGGCTGGAACTACCCGATCAAGAAATCGACTTTAAGTTGTTGGACAATCGAATTCACCATCAGGGTCTGGAAATGCGGGTTAAGGATGTTGTGATCCGCACGCGTGGTTCGGTTGGAACGGATCAATCTCTGTCGATGATGGCCGAGATACCCATTCGCGATCAGTGGCTCAGCAGTAGCCGCTACCTGGCGTCGTTGAAAGGCCAGTCGCTACGCATTCCCATTCAAGGCACGTTGTCAAAGCCGCGGCTGGAACGGTCCGCGTTGGAACAGATGACGCGTCAGACCCTAACAAATGCCGCGTCGGGGTTGATCGAACAGGAGCTCAACCGAGGCATCGGGCGGGGTTTAGAAAAGTTGTTCGGTCCGCAACAATAGACAACTCCTGGACGTATCATTACCGAAAAACTCTTGGCGGCTGGCGCTACGGTACGTAATTCATGAGATTGCTCCTGTTAGGAACGGCTGGCTACCATCCAAACGACAGCCGTGATACCGCTTGTCTGATGCTTCCCGAATTGGGCCTTGTCTTCGACGCCGGCACGTCGATGTTCCGCGTCCGCGACTATCTCCAGACCGCGACACTGGACATCTTCCTCACCCACGCGCATCTCGACCATGTTGTTGGTCTGACATTTCTCCTGGACGTGCTGTACGGACACTCGATGGTCGCCGTCCGGGTACATGGTGAACCGCACAAACTAGCGGCCATTGAGAAACACCTGTTCAGCGAACACCTCTTTCCGGTCCCGCCACCCTACACTGCCGTACCATTGGAAGACGAAGTGTGGCTGCCGGATGGCGGGTCAATCCACCATTTTCAGCTCGACCACCCCGGTGGATCGGTTGGCTATCGCATAGACTGGCCCGATCGGTCGATGGCGTACGTGACCGATACGACGGCAGCGCCGGACGCCCCTTACATCGACATCATTCGCGGCGTGGATCTGCTCGTCCACGAATGCAATTTTCCAGATGGCATGGAAGCGCTGGCCCTGATGACCGGTCACAGTTGTACGACCCCGGTGGCGCAAGTTGCCGCCGCAGCGGGGGTGGGACGTCTGGTGTTGGTCCACGTCAATCCACTCTCGAAGGATGACGATCCCGTCGGCTTGTCCATCGCCAGGCGCATTTTTCCAGCCACCGAACTCGGTCTCGATCAGATGGAAATCGAGTTCTAAGCGTAGCGCGAGTCGTCGGATCGTCTCGGAAATTCCCCTGCAGCGTACCACGCAGCATCGTCCTCTGGCATGCATGTCACTGCGCCAGCAAACGAAACTTGCCGATGATAAACATGCACCCCAAGACAATGAACGTCACGGCGAATACCGTGTAAGCGATTGACACTGCGATGATGGCAAGCCGCACGGAGGTCGAGTACTTCGTTTTCCAATAAAGTGGAATGCCCAGCACTCCCACGTGAAGCAGAACGACGACCAGTAACCACGGTCGGTCCATCAACCTCGAACGCGGCACGTCGTTCGTATCGACACCGCTCGTCGTATTTGTGCCACACTGATGGCAGACATCGTCAGTGGGGTCCAACGCAGTCGCGCAGTTGGGGCAGATGATCGAGGTGACCGAGTAGCTTTCCATTACGAATTACCGAAAACGACAAATAGCCAAATATGGGGGGCACAATTGCGCTGAGGCGACGGGCAGATGGAAACTTACCTGTAGGATTTGTAAGCCGAATTCTGTCGCTCGCCCAAATGGCGGAAGTCGCTCGCTAGAAGCGAATATATGCGAGTGGTTGGAGGCTGGCTAGAGCAGCCCGCTGTATCTAGGCTCGCGTACCGATGACCAGCGTATAGCTCTTTTGGGGCCCCTGCGGTAAGGGATTTCCTCAGAAGCGATGCGGGGTATTGGATGCACGAGTCGCAATCCGTTGGCCGATCATGACTTTACCGCCAAGAAGAGTGTGATTTGCCGGGCAGACAAATCACGTCGATCCGTCTGTGGTCCACTGCAACGGTTTGTTTTGGCGGTGACGGTGGACGCGCAACGGGGTCGAGGTGTGGGGTAGCATCTCGACCCCATTTGCGCGCCACCAATTCCAAACAATTCTGGGCATCGAACGTGCATTCATTTACCAACCTCGCTTAGGATCGTTCGCGGAATTACTGTCCGATAGTCGCCTTTCGCGGAGCGAAAGACGACAACAAAAGATCGAACACTGCTTAGCTAGTGTGAGTTGGGCTCCAACTGCCGATGAACTTCTGTCACGATGTCGTTTTCCAATTCGGGCGCCCAAATCGTCGGCAGCCCGTAGTAAACCATCGAACCGCCCCCTTCATAGCCAC
>JASLRF010000244.1 GCA_030744095.1 Pirellulaceae bacterium
GACGTACATATCCGGTTCGACAGGCTGTCGAAGCGGATCCTGATGTGAAAATGGTTGCGCATGATAGACCGTGACCTTCCTGTCAATTGGCGGCGTGGGCGGATCCACAATAAAATTCGGCATTCCACGCGTGAAAGCAGCCGTGACCGCCAGGCGACATGTGTTCATATGATCCTCCATGTAATCGGCAGGTGCGTGCGTCAACACAATATCCGGTGCGACCTGCCGAATCGTCGAGGCCAGTCGGGCGATCGTCGGGCGATCGTAAAAGATCCCAATGTCGTCGCAGATGCTCTCATGAAACGTTGCTCCGATCGAAGACGCCGCGGCGCTCGCTTCGGCTCGCCGCATCCGCGCGATTGTCTCGGCATCGTATTTGGTCGTGCCACAACATCCGTTGGCGACATTCATATAGTGAATTTCGCAGCCTGCCGCCCGCAGCAGAATCAGCGTGCCGGACATGAACAACTCAATGTCGTCGGGGTGGGCAGCGATGGCAATTGCAATTGTCATAGCTCTGGGATTAGTCTCCTCGCAATGCGGTTAAGACGGGGGATCGCAAAGCGGCGCGAACTGAGGCCAGCCCGGAGGCAATCCCCACGGCCACGACGATGCTCAGCATGATTGCCAAATCGCGCAACAGACTGGGCGGCACAGCTGCCGTGCCTGTCAATCGATGCGGCAACACAGCCATCAAGGCCGCCAAGACACCTGTCGCCAACCCCGCCAGAAGCAGCCCCATGTTTTCGATCAAAACCATTCGCCCAAGTGAACGCCGTGTGAACCCGGTCGCACGAAGCAATGCGAGCTCGCCACGCCGCTCGATCACACTCCGCAACTGAACAGCCATCAAGCCAAACGTGCCCAGCAGCAGCCCCAGCGCCCCCAGGCTTTGAAAAGTGCTGAGGTACGTGTTCTGAACGGCCAGAAGCTGTTCCAGCACGCGCGATGAGCGAACCGCATCGAAGCCTTGATCGCCCAGGCGATCTTCTAACGCTGCCGTCACAACGTCGCGCTTTCCCTCGGCGGTCTGAATCAAGAAATATCGGTAACCGCTGATGTTGGGAAATAGCTTCTGGAATTGGTCCTCGCCGACCAGCAAGCTGCCCTGCAGCACACTGTTTTCCAGCAGACCGACGACGCGGAACTGAACGGTGGTGTCGTTGTATGTTGCCGGGTAGACGCTGCCGACAGTGAGCGGCAAATTGAGAGTAAACCGCCAGATACGAAGCTCACGTTTAAGACTGTACGTAGCCGTGTTCATGTCGATAATAACCGGAATCTCGTTGTCCGCTAACTCGGTTCGCAACAGTCGCCAGGGATTGGCCCGTTCCTCGGGCACCTTGGCGGAAGTTCCCGTCCAGGTGAAATGGGTGACATTTTGATCGTCGAAGTGTTGGATCAACGCGTCAGTGACCCCGATCACTTGCGGCTGTGATGGCTGGTACAAGTTGTTGCAACTTGCATCGTCGCCCGGTCGCAACCGCAGTCCGAAGGCACGTCCGCCTTCTAGCGTAGCAGCGTCCCCCGCTAGTAAATCGATTCGCGCTGACGGACTGTTCAGATCGTGATAGATCGGTTCAGCGCTCTCGGCGACGAGGTCAAATCCGCCGGCACCCCGATCGGACGGGGCCACGCGAAAAGAACTCATCGCGACAATCAGAAAGCTGGCGATTGCCATCAATCCGATTGTGGTCGCGCTGCGACTTGGATTGCGCGCGGCGTTACGTAGCGCTAACCGAGCGAGCGCTAATCTGCCCGTCAGCGCGCGTTGACTCGCACGACCACCGCTGCGCAAACGGGCCCAAATCAGTAGCAAGGAACCCGTCAACAATGCGGCACCTCCACCGACAAAGGCCCCGGCTTGGGGCATCCCAGACAGACGTGTCGCGGTCACCAATAGGAGCAACGCCAACACCGCTAACACACCCGCAGACAGCGGTAGCCATCGACTTGTTCGATAGACATACGATCCAACATCAGAGGCCTGTCCGGCCAACAACCTGCTGACCGAGATGCGGCGGGCCTGGCGAACGCCCCACCAGATGGTGATGGCCGAGATGACAACACCTAAAACGTAGCCGATCGCCAGACTGCGCCCCGTGACATAGAACTGCAAAAACGGCGTCGTGATCGCGCCCAGCCACCAAGTCCGCAGGCCGACCAGCATGAGCCAGGCAAAGCCGATACCCACGACAACCCCCACGGCCGCGCCAGCCGAAGCGACGATCGCACCTTCAGCGACCAGCAATCGACTAACTCGACGACGCGTGCAGCCCGCGGCAAGCAGGATGCCGATTTCCGCGGCCCGCTGTTCGATTCCCAGCCGAAACAAAAGTGCCACAAGCAACAGTGCTGCGGCAATGATGAAGGAACTAAGGCTAAGGAACAGTGCGTCGAAAGGGGTCGTCCCTTTTGACGCGGCCAGTTGCTGGCGTTTGATCGGGATGAATGTGAATCCCAGATCTTCGTCGTTGGCCCGAAGCGATGCCAGGAAGCCTTGTTTGATCGTCTCTTCGGTGAGCCCTTCGCGAGCGGGTATTCGCATCGACGTTACGTCGCCAAATCGGCTCTCCCACAATCGTCGCCCAGCGGCAAACGAGATGAACGCCTTGGGTGTTGTGCGATGGTTCTTCCAGTAGTCGTCATCCACGGATCGCACGCGGCCGTAGTCGAACGGAAAGGGCGGGTCCCAGTCCTCGATCGATTCCTGATCGGTAACTCCTGCGACTGCCGGAGTCAGGTCCGGGTCATTGGCCAACGACGGTCGTTCGGCAAACACCGCCGCGCGACGGCGGTTGAACGGTTGATTGGGTTCGATCAACGGCGTGATCGCCTTGACGGTGAATTCGGCCGATTCCTCTCTTGTGTCTCCGTGCGTCGTTTCCGGGGCAAAGTAGGTCACACGGATTGTGTCGCCCCGTTGCGCACCGCGATCTTCGGCCGCCCAACTGTTGAGCACAATTTCGTCGTCCTCCAACGGCCCGATCGGTTGCCCGTCTGTGGACAACAGGTTGAAATCGGAGCCCAGTTCGATGGCTGTAATCGTGGAATAGGCAATCTCGCCATCGGTACCCAGCTTGGTGATCGAGTTGGCCAAGTAAGTGAACAGTGGTTGGCCACCGAGCTCCAAGAAGGCCTGCTGTGCGGCTGTCGCTGCGGCAGGAGACAGAATCATGCGATCTGACGAAACCGAGTAATAGTCGAACACCGTCGACTGGTCGTCGCCCGCGCCGAAGGTTTGCGTGATGCGCTTGACGGCGAGCCCGTAGTCTTCGAACGTGGGCCGGAACGCCGCAGCCAAAGCGTCGCTGGCCGCAATCGCTTCCGCGGAATCGGGCTCGATCTCGTCACGAAGTGACACCAGGGCTGCGTTGACTCGCCCCTCTTGATCGAGCTTGCCTTGCAAGATCGCCAGCGAAACGTAGACGTTGCGCGGCAGTTTTTGGCTGGGACGTAAACTGAATCGACCAAGCCCTTCGGTCGGCACGATGTCGACGATCTTCAGGCCGGTAATGCTACGAATGCGATCCGTCTTCTTCGCCAACGGGCTGTCGGCCGGAACTTGATTCGGTTTTGGCAAGCGAAGGACGACCTCATCGCCAATGGCCGCTCCCCAGTCGTCAGCCACTTCCTGATTGATCACGATTTCTTCCGGCCCCGGCACTCGGCTGGGACGAATACCCTGTGAATCCAATTCCCAGAAATCGGCTTGACTGCCAATCACCAGGACCTGAGCCGCACGTCCTCCATCTTGTCCTTCGACGGTCGCATGAGGAAACAGGATGACCGGGACAGCCGCAGCAAGTACATCCTTGACACCAGAAACTTCCCGCAAGTCGTCAACCGCTTCACGACGGAAAAAGCGATCGGTGACCAACACCTCGTCAATCCTGCCCAGGCGGTCGAGCGTTAAGTGTCGCAAGCTACCGCGGACTGAATCACCGACCAGTAGCGCGCCCGTCAGGACCGCAGTCGCCGCCGCCACGCCCAGCGCCACAGCCACATGGATCCTCCAGTGGTGCGTCAGACTTCGATAGACTAGCCGCCGGCCGTTCATGAAGATTCGAGATTCTGTTTTTGGAAAGGGGATCTGCGAGAATGGGTCTGTGAAATCTCGCCAGGAAGCTACGACATTTCTTTCAACCGACCGTCGTCCAACTCCAGTCGGCGGCTCATCAAGTTTGCTAATTCCATGCTATGCGTGACAACAACCAGCAACGTATTCTCTTGCTGCTGCAAGTCCAGTAACAGTCTTCCGATGGCATTGGCATTGGTGCGATCCAGACTTCCAGTCGGTTCGTCCGCCAGCAGCAGCGCTGGGTTTTGGACCAGGGCTCGCGCGACCGCCACTCGCTGGCGTTCGCCACCGGACAGTTCGGAGGGACGATGGTCCATTCTGGGCGAGAGGCCGACCCGTTCGATCAAGTCCTTCGCGCGCGCCGTCGAGTCAGACGTGGCACCGCCGGCGGCGATTGTCGGGATCAGCACATTCTCCAGCACGGACAGTTGAGGCAACAGGTGGTGGTCCTGAAAAATGAAACCGATATTCTCGTTTCGAAACTTGGCGAGCTGCGTTTCATCCAGCTGAAAAGGGTTCTGATCTCGCAACGTGACCTCACCCGAGGTGGGTGTGTCCAGCGTCCCCATGATATGCAGTAACGTGCTCTTGCCCGATCCACTCGGCCCGAGGATAGCCACATTTTCTCCGACGGACAGTTCGAGGGAGATATCACGTAATACCACCAGCGGTTTGTCCCGCGTGGCGTACGACTTGGCGACATTGGAAACTACGAGATCCGCCATGAGCTTGTCCGGCAGGTGAATGGAATTGTGCTTCAGTTGACAGGTTTATGACTACCCAGGAGGGCGAGGCATCCCAGACCGTAGAACGTATATTCAACGTCGTCGGCTTCGTCCCAGACCGCGCCGTGAAAGCCGCCTTGCTCCAGTTCCAGCGACCGAGCAAAACGGAGCGCGGCGCCGAGGTCAATTTCGTCGGCCCCGCCCAGGTCCATCAGGGTAAGTGTTCCCGTGAAGGTACTCAACAGGTCCGCGATGGGTATTCGCGTGTTGGCCCGGAGCCCACCTTCGTCGTTTTGCATTTCGAACAGGAAATCGATGGTGCTTTCGCGAGTCTCTTCATCCAGTGCACCCAAGATCCGCAACGCGCCAATTGCGGCAGCCGTCGGGTTGGTTCCCGCCCGCTTGCTTGCCCGAATCTCCCGAAACCCGCCTCCTTCGGCTTGTTGCGACATAATGAACTTCACCATCCGGTCGGGCTCGGGCAATGGCCGTTCGATCAATTGCAAACAGAGCACGACCAGAAACGTGTGGTAAGTGCTGCTTGCCATCCCTTGGGGTCCCTTGGCGTAGCCACCATCGTCGCGGCGCAAATCGGCCATCGCGCTCGCCACGGCGTCGCGCCAGGAATCTGGCGAGTTGGCAAACAGATCGATGCCCGCAGACGATTCCAACAGAGCAGATCCGTAGATCAGCGACAGGAAGTCGACAATCGACTCGTGCCCCGTCAACCGACTGCGGAGGAAGTCGGCGGCTTTTTCCGCTAACTCGCCATGTAATTCGCCGAGCACCGCGAGGGATCGCAGTGCGAATCCGGTGTAGTACAAATCGCTACCGCCTTGACGCCCTGCGAAGCCGCCGTCCTCGCACTGAGCGGCCATGACATAGCTGGCGTGCCGCCCGCGAATGTCTTCGGGCAAGCCTGCGACGGCCACAGCCAGCCGAATCGTAAGATCTTCCAGGTAGGTGGGCATGCAGTTGCGATTCGATGGGCGAATGAGGAAGTGGACGAACTAGAAAGGGCCAGGAAGGGGTCAGGAGTCTTTGCGGTCAACGACTTATGATCGGCAGACGCCGATGGCCGAAAAGACTCCCGACCCCGTCACCATTCGACTTACGTCACCTCATTGAACGGTATTGGGTCTAGCCCGCGAAGGGAAGGAGTCGATCACGCATCGATGACGGTATTTCGATCGGCAATGGAGGACGATCATGCTCGATGCGACAACATACGGCTGTCATCTGGCCCACAGCGACTTCCGCTCCATCAAGCGTGAATGTGAATGCATACGTTACGCTGCCTAGCTGCAATTCCGCGATCGACACGGAAACGTCGAGCACATCCTCGAAGCGGCAAGGGCCCGAGTATTCGCATTTGGCAGCCACGCGCGGCCAACTGATCGTGCCCTCGTCGTCGTCTTGCACGACGCTCAAACCGACATGCCGCAACATCGCGTGTTCGGCCTGCTCCATGTACTGGAAGAACGCCGAGAAGTGCGCAATGCCGGCCGCATCGGTTTCGCAAAACTCAACGCGTCGTTGTGTGGTAAACGTGGTTGCCATGTTCGAATTCTGACTCGCTCCGGCCCATCCCGCAAGCGGTGCCGTTGGCCCATAGAACGACAAACGGCCAAATAGTCATCGGCGGACCTCTGGAATACGGATCTTTCAGTTTGCGTCTTCAACAAAAAAGAGGGAGAACGCTAGGCTGCAACCTGCAATCCGAACTGGATTGGGATTGTCTCGACTTTCTTGATATTCCACACGAGTCCCGGGCGTTTGTTGATCGCCCCAATGCCCTGCCGCGTAGGATTGCGGGCTGGTTGCGTGGCACTTTGAAATCTGGCACGATGAGGCCATTCTGAACTGAATTGCGCGTGAACTGAATTTGCCACTCATACAGATTCACAAATCACAAACCCCAACTGTGAGAAAAGATGGTTGCGTTCTCTGAAGTCGATAAGATCGACTACGAAGGCCCTGATACGAAGAACCCACTGGCATTTCGTTGGTACAACGAAAACGAGATCATCGAAGGCACGTCCATGAAGGATCATCTTCGATTTAGCGTTGTGTACTGGCATTCGTTTCGTGGAAATGGAAGTGATCCTTTCGGGGCGGCCACGATGGTTCGGCCCTGGGAGGATGGAACCGATTCAGTCGACAATGCGATCCGCCGTGCGCGTGTGGCGTTCGAATTCATGGAGAAGTTGGGAGCACCATTCTATGCCTTCCACGATCGAGATGTAGCACCAGAAGGTGCGACGCTGGCGGAATCAAACCAGAATCTGGATGCCGTCGTTAGCGTGCTAAAAGAAGAGCAACAGCGGACGGGGATCAAATTGCTGTGGGGGACGGCCAATATGTTCAGCAATCCCCGCTTCATGCATGGTGCTTCAACGAGTTGCAACGCGGATGTATTCGCCTTTGCTGCCGCGCAAGTCAAAAAATGCCTGGAAGTCACCAAAGAACTGGGAGGCGAGAATTACGTGTTTTGGGGCGGCCGTGAAGGCTATCAGAACCTTTTCAATACGGACATGAAACTTGAATTCGACCACCTCGGCCGATTCATGCATATGGCGGTAGACTACGCCAATGAGATCGGATTCGACGGAACGTTCCTGATCGAACCAAAACCCAAAGAGCCAACCAAGCATCAGTACGACAGTGATGCCGCGGCTTGCATCAACTTTCTACGGGCCTATGGACTGACTGATCGATTCAAGCTGAATCTGGAAACGAATCACGCCACACTGGCTGGCCACACGATGATGCACGAACTGGATTACGCCGGTCATCAGGGACTGCTGGGGTCGATCGATGCCAACACCGGTGACTTGATGCTGGGTTGGGACACAGATCAATTCCCGACCAACTTCTATCTGACGACGGAAGTTATGCTGATGTTGCTCAAGTACGGCGGCATCGCGCCTGGTGGTACCAACTTCGATGCCAAAGTTCGACGTGAGAGTTTTGAACCGATCGACCTGTTTCATGCCCATGTGGGCGGAATGGATGCCTTCGCGCGGGGCCTCAAGATCGCCGCGGCGATCCGCGCTGACGGACGACTTGAATCGCTCGTGAATGATCGCTATGCAAGTTGGAACGCAGGCATCGGCGCAAGAATCGAAGCCGGTACCGAAGACTTCAGGTCGTTGGAAGCCTACATGCTGGAAAAAGGCGAGGCCGCTACGAATCAGAGTGGTCGGCAAGAGTTGTTGGAAAACCTGATCAACTCTTATCTGTAACGATTCCGTCAAGAGAGTTTTGCCAGCAGTTCAACCGCCGCACGTGCCTTTTCCAGACCAAGCTTGTCAACAAGGCGTTTGGCTTCGATGAGATCAGTGCTGTCGTTGATGATGAATGTCGTGTTCCTGGCGATCGAAGCCTCACAAGTTCGGTCGCCAACTTGAAACAAAGTTCTCGGAGGTCGCAACATGTCACAAGCATCTGGCAAAGAACCGGTTTCGTCGGCACCCGCGCTGGGACGCCGTGAATTGCTCTCCTATTCCGCGGCGTTTGGTGCTGCGTTCATGGCTAGACAAGGTTTCTGTGACGAGGAGATCGGGGCAGAACCGCCGCGCCAATCGGTCAAGCAGCGAGCACCGAAACGTTACGAGATGAAGAAGGCGATCAATATGTGGGCCTTCGCCTACCCCGATCAGTGGTCGCTGAAAGAATCGCTCCAATTGGCCAAGGATGCGGGGTTCGACGGCGTCGAGATCAACTTCGATTTAACCGGTGAATTCTCTGCGGAATCCACAGAGGCAGAAATCGTGGCGATTAGAAAACTCGCTGAACAGATTGGAATCGAAATCAGCGGCGTCTGTTCCTTCTTGTTTTGGCCTTACTCAATGACGCACAACGACCCCGCCAGACGCAAGAAGGGAATCGAATTGGCTGGCCAGATGGTGGAAGCCGCGCGGTTGCTGGAGACGGAAAACCTGTTGGTCGTACCCGGCGCCGTCTATGCGCCCTGGATCGAAGACTTTGATCCGGTTCCCAATGATGTCTGTGACCGGCGGGCACGAGAAGCGATCCGGCAGATTCTTCCGGCCGCCGAGAAAGCAGGCGTTTCGATCAACATCGAGAACATTTTTGCCAACGGATTCCTCTTCAGCCCGCAAGAGATGATCGACTTTGTTGACGGGTTTAGAAGCAAGCATGTACAAGTGCATTTCGACACTGGCAACATCATGCACTATCAATTCCCGGAACATTGGGTCCGGATCTTGGGCAAGCGAGTCAAGAATATTCATTTCAAGGAATTCGACAAGCGGCAGAACGAGTTTACGCTCAATACGTTTCGCACACTGTTGGACGGCACGACGAATTGGCCTGCGGTGATCGAAGAATTGGACAAGATCGACTATCGCGGTTACCTGACATTCGAGTATTTTCATCCCTTCAGCCACTATCCAGAAGCGCTGATCTACCAAACGTCGGACGCCTTGGACTGGATGTTGGGACGAAAGGCATGACTTAACCGGTTCCCGTTTCGTGCGGAAAGCTTCGTGGTGCGCCGCTTCCACATCGTGATCTTCACCCAGTTCTGGAGAGTAATGGAGGGCGGACCGTTGTACGGTGATTCGTTAGGTTCAACAGGACACACGCGTGATTACCGCCCATGAAACATGACGCCAATCCCTACGCCAGCCCGCGGCACGCGTCTGGCGGGTTCCTTCGACGGCCGGGATTCCACGTCACGCTGGTCTCGAGCAAATGGTTGTATCGGTGTCTTCAAGTCGAGGCGCCGATTGAGGCCGTGATCGAATACCGCGGCCGTGGGATTGGTGAATTGGTAACCGTCAACGGTGTCGCGATGTGCCGTATGATGGATCTGTGGTGGTTTGCACGATTGTTCGAATTCGATCTTGAAACGGATCAGGCACCCTTGCCTGTGCAAGTCCGCGTGCGGGTCAACTTGTTGCTTCGGATTCGCGGTTTTCAATTGTGGATGGACGGTAAGATGGTCTACGAAGAAGGGCGGATCTAGCAGTTCTTTGCCATCGCTGATTATCATGCCTGCCGTAATGCCGGAACGATTTCTGTTCTTGCAGCATGTATTGCCGGGGCGATTCCGGCAAGCGTTCCGGCGATGAACGACACAACAAGACC
>JASLRF010000245.1 GCA_030744095.1 Pirellulaceae bacterium
GAACAGATTTGGCAAGCACACCGTTGATGAACTGAAGGCGGTTTTGACTGACGTGACGATGTCTCCTCCGTTGGAGGCAATCATCTTGGATCTTCGTGACAACGCGGGTGGACTCCTCTCCGCGGCGGTCGAGACGTGTGATGCCTTCGTTGCGAAAGGGCGCATTGTCAGCACGCGCGGACGAGATGGTTCGATTCGTAGCAACTACAGTGCCACTCCCACCACCATCGTTGACGCCAAGGTGCCCATCGCCGTACTAGTGAACGGGTTTTCGGCCAGCGCCAGCGAAATCGTGGCCGCATGTATGCAAGATCATGGCCGCGCCCTTGTCGTTGGCGAGAGGACGTGGGGGAAAGGAACCGTGCAGAACATTTTGGAACTTGAAGGCGGTCGCAGCGCACTCAAACTAACCACTGCCAGCTATTGGCGACCAAGCGGCGAGAACATTCATCGTCGTCGGGACGTGGGTGAAGACGAACCTTGGGGTGTCAAACCAAATCGCGGCTACTCAGTTTCGTTGAATGACGAAGAGATCCGCCGAGTCGTGTGGGACCGAGAAAAGCGAGATCTATTTCCGGGCCTGATCGAAGCCAATCCCGAGATTCTCAATACGCTGCGGGAGCGATTCGAGTTCCCCGATGCTGTCGAACTGTCTGATGAACCTTATGACGATCCGCAATTGCAGCGGGCCATCGAATACGTTGAAGAGAAGCTTCGAGAGATCGATGCCGAAGCGCGTACGGCTTAGGATTCTCGGAGGAATTACTGTCCGATAGTCGCCTTTCGCGCCGCGAAAAGAACGTGCTTTCGCAGAGCGAAAGACGACAATAAAAGATCGAAAACTGCTCAGTCAGGGCTGGCCTGGACCTTCGCCGCGCAACGTGCCCCGAATCTCGGCGGCCAAGAAGAACGAACCGGTGACGCACACCAGACTTTCCGCATCGATCTCCGCGCGGCACGTTTGCCAAGCGGAGATCGGGTCGTTGCAGATCGACACTGAGAGGTGCGACGGTCGAGCGCCGATGGCTTCCGCGTCAAGGCGTTTGACGAGCTTCATTAGGTCGGCCGGCAACACCGATCGCGGATTGTCGTGGTACCGCGTGAGAATGGTCGAATCAAACTGCGGCAGCAGCAGACGCAGCATTCCGAGGGCATCTTTGTCTCGTGTCGCGGCGAAGATCAGGACCCGTCGCTGCGCAGTGAATGACTGATTCAGCACCGCAATCAGGGCTTCGATAGACGCTGTGTTGTGCGCCGTATCGAGAATGATCCAAGGGTGCTTGGCGACAATCTCAATCCGCGCAGGGCATTCCGCCACAGCGATGCCCTGAACAATTGCCTCCCTGGGAACTGCCCAACCCAACGATTGCAGGCGACCGATCGTGGCGACGGCCACTGCCGCATTGGCTGCTTGGTGACGACCGAGCAGACCGGGCGCCAGATGGAGACGGCGGTCCTGGCCCGTCGCGTCTTCAGTGCCATCGCCATTTTCCGAGTAATTTAGCGAGCCGTGTGGTATCACCTTCAGGTTGGTTGCCACAGGTGGCGTGAAGTCAAAGTGAAAATCTCTGTTCAACGAAAACAGGTGACTGTTCTGCCTTGCCGCCACGCGGGCAATCGCCTTGCGTGGTTCCGCCGGAACAACTCCGGACACGACGGGAACGCCCGGCTTGATGATTCCGGCTTTCTCCGTGGCGATCGACTCAAGCGTGTTACCCAGTTGACGTGTGTGGTCCAGGCTGATGTTGGTAATCACCGAAACCAGAGGTTGGCAGACATTCGTCGAATCGAGCCGCCCGCCCATGCCGACTTCCAACACAGCGATCTCGACCGCTTCACGATCAAAATGCGCCAGGGCCATCGCGGTGGTGATTTCGAAGAACGTCAGGCCGAAGTCGTTTGCCGCGCGCTGTCGATCCAGTTCGACGACAGCGGGTCGCACATGCTCGATCAAGTCGACCAGTTGTTGCTGCGTGCAAGGCCGGCTGTTGACGACAAATCGCTCTTCGAGCCGCTGCAGATGGGGGGACGTATAAAGACCAACGCGAAATTCGGACTGAACAAGCACCGAGGCGATCATCGACGCCGTGGAGCCCTTCCCTTTGGTACCTGCGACATGGACAACGTTCAAGTTGTGGTGAGGATTACCCAGCCGTTGAAGCAAGTCGTGCATCCGGTCAAGGTGCAAGCCATGCGAGCGAGCGGGAGCAGCTGCATTGCGTTCGTAGTCAATGCGGTCGTAGAGGAAGTTCAGCGCGGCCGAGAGACCGTTTACGTCGATTGATTCGTCCATGTTCGGTCCATGTTCGCCAGCGGTCCAGCGTTCCCAGAGACTCGAAGGGCCCAGTGCTCGCTGGCCCAGTGCTTGCTAGCGCCAGTGTTCGCTAGCGCAGTGTACCGGTTGATTTGAAACTTGTCAGGAGTCGCCCAGGCCAACCGGGCGCCTCGCGAGGCCGACCGGCGGGGCGCGACAATCGGCAGAATCTGGTAGATTTCGGCGAGCGATCGAGGTTCGGCCGGGCCGAGAATGCGTTGCCGAATCAACTTGGGTCATCGGGAAGGCTGCGCAGTCTATAACGTCCGTCGACCCGATCAACGGGTTCTCAACCGCAGTTTGTCACGCAGGGATCCGCGATGACATTCTTGCGATGCCCTGGGGGCTCATCTATAGTGAAGTCTACCTATCCATGAATTGGCCTTGGGTTTGCCAGCGGGCCGCAGGAAACGGATTCTCCGTTTTTGAGCGTCCTTCGAACCCTCTGATCCGGGTCTGCGTACACAAAGGACACGTGAGGTGCAGCCCCTTCGAACGGATGGTTTCGAGGATCGGGATATGGTGCTACCCGGTTGGCTCGGCAATTTCCGCCGATTCCTGCGTTAGCGTTCTGTTTATCGTCTGATTTTCGTCATCCCACGCGTTGCTCGTCGGAGAAACTTCATGTCGGAGCCTATGACCGCGGCTGCCCCTTCGCAGGATGCAGTAGACAAGTCCGCGTCTGATGTAATCGTTGAAACACGAAACCTGGCTAAGATTTACCGCGATTTCTGGGGTCGCCAGAAAGTAAATGCACTAAAAGCGCTCGACCTGGAAGTGAAGCAGGGCGAGGTTTTTGGGCTGTTGGGGCCCAATGGTTCCGGGAAATCGACAACCATCAAGCTGCTCTTGGGGCTCTTGTTTCCAACCAGTGGCCAGGCGCTTGTGTTTGGCAAAGATGCCAGCGATGTGGCCAAGAACGAGCGAATTGGCTATCTGCCGGAAGAGTCCTACCTGTACAAATTTCTGAGTGCCTCGGAAACGCTTGATTTCTACGGTCGCTTGTTCGATATGCCCGCTGACATTCGTCGGGACCGCGTCAACGAATTGATTTCGATGGTTGGCCTGGACTGGGCCAAACGTCGTCAGTTGAAGGAGTATTCGAAAGGCATGACGCGCAGAATCGGTCTCGCGCAAGCACTCATCAATGATCCCGATTTGATCCTTCTGGACGAACCGACGACGGGCTTGGATCCGATTGGAACGCGGGAGATGAAGGACCTGATTATCAGGCTTCGCGACCAGGGCAAGACCGTCTTGATGTGCAGCCATCTGTTGGCCGACGTACAAGATGTTTGTGACCGCATCGCGATTTTGCACCAGGGCGAGTTGAAAGAGCTTGGCCGCGTTGACAGTCTCTTGAAGGTTCAGAATGTGACCCAGATGCAGGCGCAGGGCCTGAGCCAGGAAGCGGAAGAAGAGATTCGTGCTGTTGTGGCAAAACATGGTGGAGAGTTGCTGTCGATGGAGAATCCGACCACCACTTTGGAAGAGCTGTTCCTGAACATTGTTATGGACAGTGAAGCGCGCCCAGGCCGTCGTGCCCACGGCGACAGTTGATACGAGCGACAACTAACACGGGTGACTATTGACGCGAACCGCCAGGTCTTCTCGATCCCACAGCCTCTTCGTAAGTTCCCTAGAAAAAAATGACACTCGAACAAGCCATCCCAAATTTTTCCGATTGGATCGGTGAGGCACTTTTTTACCTCCCGCTCTTCATCGTGTTTTTTGCCACTGCCGGTTTTGTTATCGGCTACCTCGTGTCAGCGATTCGACGGGGACCCGTCGAGGGTTTTTACGCCGTGGCACAAGTCATTGGCAGTGCCGTCTTTGATCTGGCCAATACGTCGGTACGTCGCACGCTCGCCATGGCCATGCTGGCAGTCCAAGAGTCAATTCGCCGCAAGGTGCTGATCGCCTTCGCTGTTTTCATTGTCGTGCTGTTATTCGCTGGCTGGTATTTGGATGTCAAGAGCGACAATCCTGGGCGGCTCTATCTCAGTTTTGTGCTTACGTCGTCAAATTATTTAGTCTTGATTCTGGCGCTGTTTCTCAGCACTTTCAGCCTCCCGGCGGACATCAAGAACCGCACGATTTATACGATCGTCACCAAACCAGTGCGGGGAACCGAGATTGTTCTCGGTCGAATCATCGGTTTTATGACGGTCGGCACGGCGATTTTGGTTGCGATGTGTCTGGTTAGCTATCTGTTTGTCGTGCGCGGCTTGAGTCACGAGCATCAAGTTGACGGACAAATTCAGACCACGCTGACAGAATTGGCGCCCGACGGGTTGCTTCAAGGAGTCACCACGTACGATGCTCACCATCGCCATACGATTACGATGTACGACGACGGCACAGGTGAAACGGACGTCGTGATGGGGCATTACCATTCTGTCAAGAAGGTGGATGCCGACTACAAGATCGGTCCGCCCCAGGGCGGGCTGGCGGCTCGTGTTGTTCGGCGGGGAGATTTGCGATTCAAGGATCGTAGCGGCAATCCAGGCTCGGGTGTCAACGTTGGGCATGAATGGGCCTATCGCAGTTATATCGAGGGCGGGACCTTGGCCGCCGCGGTCTGGACATTCGATGGCATGACCGCGGGCAAGTACCCCGAGGGCTTCAATTTAGAACTCAATTTGCGTGTGTTTCGCACCCACAAGGGCAACATCGAAAAAGGAATTCGGGGATCGATCACGATTCGGAATCCCAAAGCTGGTGCCGCTATTCTCAGCAGCGAACCAATCTCGTTTTCAGCAACCGAGTTTGCCATTGACCGCCAATTCATTCCTCGGCAGCTGAAAGCGATCGACAGCGACGGTACGGTAAGTGACGTCGACCTGTTCAAGGATCTCACCGATGACGGCAAACTGGAAGTTTGGATCCAGTGTTCCGAACGTGGCCAATATTATGGCATGGCGGAACCGGATGTTTACGTGCTGGAAAACGATGGCAATTTCGCCATCAATTTCATCAAAGGGTTTGTTGGGATTTGGCTGCAAATGTTGATGGTCACGACGTTCGGTGTTGGTTTTAGCACGTTTTTGAGTGGCCCAGTGGGAATGTTGGCAACGTTGTCGACCATCGTGGTGGGATTGTTCCGCAAATTCATCGTCGACTTGGTTACTGGCGTGCTGGAAGGGGGCGGTCCCATGGAAGCGTTGATTCGCACAATAACACAGGCCAACCTAACCGTTGACCTGGATATCGGCACGTATCCAACTGCCGTGGTGAAGTTCATCGATGGCGTCTTCCTTACCGGCCTGAATCTGATCACAATTTCTTTGCCCGACTATGCCGGGTTCAGTATGACGGAATTTGTGGCGACAGGCTTCAATATCGAACCGAGCTTGTTGGTCATACACATACTCCGCGCATTAACCTACTTTGTCTTCGTAACTCTCATCGGGTACTTCTTCCTAAAAACACGGGAAGTGGCAGCATGATCCAAAACGTTGCATTCCAGCGCAAGGTACTTTACTTGGGAATTATGGCGCTGCTCATGATTCCGCTCTACATGATCGGCCACCCCGCAGCGGGTGATCCAATGGCACCGAATTCAACGCCCGGTGGCAAACTGTCGCAATTGCGTACCGATTACGACTTGTCGCAAGCGGAATTGGGGGAAATCGATCCCGCCAGTGAATCCATGAAACTGGCAACGCTGGGAATGCGCGGCGTCGCGGCTAATATTCTTTGGACCAAAGCAAATGAATACAAGAAAAAAGAGAATTGGGAGAAGATGATTGCGGTGGTCAACCAAATGGCCAAACTGCAGCCCAATTACGTTACCGTCTGGGAGTTTCAGTCGCACAATCTCTCTTACAACATCTCCGTCGAACACGACGACTACCGTTTTCGCTACCAGTGGGTCAAGAAGGGCATTGAATACCTGATTAAAGGGACGAAGTACAATCGAAAAGAGCCTCGCTTGTTCTGGACCGTTGGTTGGTATACCGGACAAAAATTTGGTCGTGCCGATGAATCGAAACAGTTTCGCCGGCTGTTTCACGAAGATAGAGATTTCCACGAGAGTCTGAACAACTATGTGGCCATCGATTCGGCCCGTTGCGATGCTACGGGCAAACCAGACAACTGGCTGGTTGCGAGGTTGTGGTTCAACAATGGCTATGACATTGTCGAGAATATGGGCGTACCGATTCGTGGCAAGTCCCCCCACATTTTCTATGCTGATGGCCCCAAGTCACGCATGAATTACGCCGTGGCGATCGAAGCCGAAGGCATCCTTGATGAAAAGGCTGAGTACGCCTGGAAGCAGAGCGGTGACGAATGGAAAGCGTATGGCGACCGACAGGTCCCCACGTCGCAAGGACTGATTATTCGACTCAATGATAGGGAGGCCAAAGAATCGGAAACTGCGAGACTGGTCAAACAATTGGATCAACTTGCGCCTGGAGTTCGCGACAGGTTACATCAAACGAGACTGGCAGGATTGACCGCGGCCGAAAGGAAACTCCACGACACTCCGCTGGAAGAGATTCAATCGCCTGAAGATTACGACATATACATGCAGGCAATGGAGAAAGTGCTCATTAGCTCCAGGGACGTTGCGGAAAACTCGCCTCAAGGAGTTCGAGCGCGTTGCAACAAACTGACGGATCGGATCATGGCTGCGCAAGAGAATGCGGAATGGGTCGGAAAGTACCGATCCAATGTGAACTTCGAGTATTGGCGAACTCGCTGTGAAGTCGAACAGAAACCACAAACTGTCAAGGCCCGCAGGCACATCTATGTTGCCGGCCAGTTGCGTAATGATGTCGAAGTTGAAGCGGCGCGGAAAGAATACGAACTGGCCTGGCACGAATGGGCAGAGATTCTAAATGACAATCCGAATTTGATGGAACAGCTCATGGCCGACGATTTGTTGGAGGATGTGCAGGCCTACATCGAATTGCTCGGGCACCTTGAAGAAAAGCTGCCAGCTGATTTCGAGTTACTTCCACTGCTGCGAATGCACAGGGCGATCCCAGACGAAGTGCTTGAAACAGAGGAGTCGGATGGCACAACTCCCGAGCCTGACGCAGCCAGCAATACGGACGGCAAGAAACCCGCTGCCACACCAGACGAAGGCAAACCAGCGGTCAAGAAGCGTGATGCCACGGAGGACGCCGACGTGAAGAAGCCCGACGCGGGCAAACCGGACGCGGGCAAACCAGGCACCAGCGAGAAGTCCGGCGCAAAAAAGCCCGCAGCGAGCGAGCCAACTCGTGCGGCTCCTAACGCCAAAAAGCCCAAGGACGACGAGCCGGCGGGTGATGCGGGAACTGACCCACCGCCATCCGCCGCTGACGACCCGGATACCAGCCAAGGCTAGCGCACCTGCTTCATCAGACGCGAGTTGAACCGTCTGCCGCAATCCCCGACGCAACTCTGGTATGGCCTGCGTTTTCTCCAGAAACAGGAACGGGCGGCTTGACCCCTTGCGATTGACTGCGTACACCTAGTGAGGCTGTGCCTTCCCCTGTGTTTGAAGAGACCATGCAGAATCCCAAGATTCGTCGCGCCCTGATCAGCGTCAGTAACAAGCTCGGTTTGGCGGACTTTGCCCACGGCCTGACGGCGTCGGGAGTGTCAATCTATAGCACCGGCGGCACGCGACGATATTTGGAAGGGCAGGGGATCAAAGTCACCGACGTCTCTGCGTATACGGGTTTTCCGGAGATGATGGATGGTCGAGTGAAGACCTTGCATCCGAAAGTGTTTGCGGGCATTTTGTGCCGACATGATCGACCTGACGACATGCAGGGAATCGAAGAATATGACATCGTGTCATTCGAACTGGTGGTCGTGAATCTGTATCCCTTCGAGGCGACGATTAGCCGAACGGGAGTCACCACGTCCGAAGCCATCGAGCAGATTGATATTGGTGGCCCCAGTCTGGTGCGGGCCGCGGCCAAGAACCATGCGTTTGTCAGCATTGCCACCGACCCCGAGCAGTATTCGGGAATCCTCGACGAGGTTCAGCAGCACGGAGCGACGACGATCGAGACGCGGCGGCGACTGGCAGGTGAGGCGTTCGAACGAACCGCCACGTATGACCGAGCGATCTCGGATTACTTCACCAGCGCATTAGAAGAAGATTCGTTTCCACCGACGCTTAATGCCTCGTTCCGTCGTAAGGCCGTGTTGCGTTACGGCGAGAATCCGCATCAAAAGGCGGCCCTCTACAGTCAGCGAAATCCAATTGGGGCGAACCTTGTGTCGGCCCGCCAATTGAATGGAAAAGAACTCTCCTACAACAACTTGCTCGACTTGGACAGCGCGTTGACCATCGCGAGGTCGCTGCCGCCGCCTGGCGTTTCCGTGGTAAAACACAACAATCCGTGTGGCGCGGCTTCGGCGGACACACTGGCCGAAGCCGTTGAAAAGGCGATGCTGGGTGACCCCGTCAGTGCATTCGGATCGGTGTTAGGCTTCAATGGAATTGTCGACGAAGCGACGGCCGAGTACTTGGCCCAGCCTGGCCTGTTTGTCGAAGCGATTGTCGCCCCTGGTTTTTCTGACGACGCCGTGGGAATTCTGACGACGAAACCGAAATGGAAGAACAACGTCCGATTGATGCAAGTCGGCTCGCTTGGCGTGCTGGCACCAGGTCGTCAGCTCCGCTTCGTAGACGGCGGTGTGTTGGTTCAGGATTCCGATTTAGGGGCCGATCCGGAGGGCCACTGGAAGGTCGTGACTGCCAGCAAACCTACGGAGGAGCAGATGGCGGAATTGCGATTCGGTTGGGCCGTGGTTCGGCACGTCAAATCGAATGCGATCACCCTCTCCAAAGATCAGGCCGTATGCGGTGTTGGTGCCGGGCAGATGAGCCGCGTCGATTCGGTTGATATCGCGATTCAGAAAGCCGGTGATCGCGTTACCGGGAGCGTGCTGGCGTCGGACGCTTTTTTCCCATTTCCTGACTCGATTGAAAAAGCCGCACAGGCGGGCATCGCCGCGATCATTCAGCCTGGCGGATCAAGAAAAGACGACGAAGTGATTGCCGCGTGCAATGAGTTGAGGATTCCCATGGTATTCACCGGTCGCCGTCACTTCAAACATTAAGAACGCCTAACATAACACGCATTGCTGGCGTGGATTGTCGAGTTATGCAACGTGCCACAGCGGTTGTGTTTTGAATTCTAAGACAGTTACGTGACGCCAAAACCCGTGGGCGTTGCAGCATTGTGAATGCGTCCGATGGCCACGATTCTGGACAAGATTGTTGCGACAAAACGGCAAGAGATTGCCGCGGCACGCGCGGCTACTCCCCTAGCGACGCTTGAACAACAAATTGAGACAACGCTCCCATGTCGCGACTTCTTCGCCGCATTGGCAGCCGAGGGGCCGATCAAACTGATTGGTGAAGTTAAAAAGGCCAGCCCGTCGAAAGGTGTCATTCGCGAGGACTTTCAGCCGTTGGAAATTGCTCGGGCGTACGAACAGGGCGGAGCGTCCTGTCTCAGTGTGCTGACCGACGTGAGTTATTTCCAAGGCAGCTTGGAGTACCTGCGTCAAATCCGACAACAAACAGGGTTGCCTGCGCTGCGCAAGGATTTCATCTTGGATTCGTACCAGCTGCTCGAAGCCCGTGCCGCCGGAGCCGATGCCGTTCTACTCATTGCCGAATGCCTGGACGATTACAATCTCCGCAAGCTCCACCACGAGACCATCGCACTGGGGATGACGCCGCTTGTCGAATTCTACGAACTGGAAAATTTGAACCGTGTGCTGGAAGCCGGAGCGACGCTGATAGGTGTCAACAACCGCGACTTGCGCACCTTTGAGGTCGATCTAGACCACACGATTCGGATGCGCGAGCAGATTCCCGATGATTGTTTGCTAGTTGGAGAGAGTGGCATCCACACGCGTGCCGACGTGCGACGACTCGAGGACGCTGGTGTGGATGCATTATTGGTAGGGGAGTCGTTGATGCGTCAGGCCAATATCGAAACCGCAGTGCGAATACTACTTGGTCGCCCCGTTTAGCGGCTGATTTTGACGCATGTATCGCCAAAACGCCCAACTGTCAGCCCAGTAATTTGTCACGCGCCAACGTTAAAATCGGAATTCCGACTACAGCCCGATAGCTCGGTATCGCTAAAATATGTAAACAACTAGGATTCCTCCTGTTGTTTCATTTGGTATACCGACACTGAATAAGAAACCAATGAGCAGTGATGGAGACTTGAAAAGTGTCAACCACCATAGAAACCGTTAGCGTGTTGAACAGCGCTGTCCGTACAGTGTTGGGATTGGTGATTGTCGGTGGACTCGGGTACGGAGGGTGGTACGGCTACAGCGTCTACAACGAGAAGGACGAGGCGACTCATCGGGCGACGAAACAGCTGGCCGAAGCCAAGTCGGCCCTGACACGTGCTCAGAATGACATCGCCGAAAAAGACCGGTCGCTGGCGAAGAAGAATGTCGAGCTTCAGGAAAAGACCGTTCAGATCGACACGCTAAACGTGAAAGTTGATGAGCAGGAACAAGAGATCACGCGGCTGGATACTTCGTTGCGGTTGCTCAAGGTTGACCACCGCGTTGCCCGCCTAACGGTGTTGGATCAGTCGACCAACGCCGAAAATGAAGTCATTTCGCTGGTTGAATTTCAGGAGCTTGATGAAAACGGTG
>JASLRF010000246.1 GCA_030744095.1 Pirellulaceae bacterium
AGGCTTTAACAACAAACTAAAACTGATCACCAGAAAATCATATGGCTTTCGCACGCAACAAGCCTATGAAATCGCTCTCTATCACAACCTCGGAGCACTTCCTCAACCTGACTTCACCCACAGATTCTTCTGAGGAGGCTATTGTTCTTGGCCACGCCACACCACGTTCTGCCGTGGTACGACGCGCCAAGTGCCGTCACTTGACGACCAGTGACATCGCCAACATCACCAGGGCGAATGCATTCACGAGAAAATGCAAAACGACGCACGGAAGAATCCGATGTGTACGCTGATACAGGTATCCCAACCCGAGCGCCAGCACGAATAGCGGAATTGGGTCAAGTCCATTGCCCCAGTGGAGCACCGCGAAGACGGATGAACTGATGATGATCGGAAAGACACTCGGAAACGGGCGGGCGGGCTCGACTGGTTGGACATTGCTACTTACCTTTTCATCGGCCTCAACCTCGCTCATGCCGGGCGGCATTGCGTACGGATTCGAATCCACGGCCGAAGATCGTTCGGGCCGTGGCATTTCCTGCTCCTGAGCGAGAAACGGCGTCCGCTGGCACGATGTCGCGGCAAAGACACGTTCGAGCCAACCTTGCAAGAGAACGCGACAAACAAACTCTTCGCTGGCCGGTGCCACAAGTGCCGCCGAAAAGACGCAGACAAGATAGAACCCCAACGTCGGATCAGATCGGAACGACTCGATCAACGGATGTTCCGACGGGTACCACTGCTGCAACTTCGCTTGAATCAGCATGATGATCGGTGCCAGCAATGCGTATGCCACAACCCCGTACGAAATATCACGGCCGGCTTGGCGCAATGTCAGCCCCAAATCCGTGCCCCAACGGGATCCTGTTCGCATGACGATTAGCAGCCCTCCCAGGCCGCACGCCACCAGGCTCGCCACACCGCTGAGCACAATTGTCCAACGCAATAGAATGGAATCCGTGACCGGTGATTGCTCGGCACCGGCGGCAACGACAGGGGCAACGTTCGGACTCGCCGAATCCAATACTAGGAGCATGACTCCAACGAGGGCTTGTAATGAGATGATCATCATGAACGTGATGACGACTTCGAGCAAACTCCAACGCGCTGCCTTCCGCGGTTCGTAAGCGAGCAGCGGTTCGCGCGCGATGAGTTTTCTCAGCGCAAACATCCACGACAAAAAACTGGCCAGACCTAGCAGGCTCATTGTCAGGCAAGATGCAGCTGGAAGTAGGCTCATTCTTTGAAGAATTTGGCAGACGCCAACACGTAGCCAAGGCCCGATTGGATGGTCGACAGCACGGCCAGCCACGCCAGCCCAATCAGAGTCCAATGCAACCAAGCAGCCGTTCCCTCAGGCCCGGTCTTAAGCACCCACAGGCTGACCACCACGGCCGCACACTGAAACACCATCTTCAGCTTGCCTGCCATTTTCGCCGAAAAATCACCTCCATGTTGTTCGATAAACGAACGTAGCGCGGTGACCAGCATCTCGCGACCGAACACCACGACGGCCATCCATGCCTCAATGCCGGAGCCTTTTTCAGCACCCAGCAGAATGAACGTGCCGCAAATAATGATCTTGTCGACGAAGGGATCGAACACTCGCCCGATCTTGGTGACCTGATTGAATCGTCGCGCCCAATAGCCGTCGATCCAGTCCGTCGACGCTGCAACGATAAACACGATCATCGCGGCGAAGTACTGTTGCCAGATAATCAACACAAAAACCACGATGGCCAACACAAACCGCGCCGCCGTCAATTGGTTGGGCACGTTGAAGATCTTCGTAGCGGGAGCGTCTTGTGTGGTGTCTGACATAGTTGTTCTATAAGGGCTTTCCAAGGGCAGCGCCGATCAGATCGTAGTCCTGCGATGCCACAATTTCGCAACGCGTGATGGCGCCGCTGGCCAAATGATGTTCGTTGCCCGTCACGTAGACCAGACCGTCGACGTCGGGCGCTTCTTCTTTGGTTCGCCCCTTCCAGATATTGGGTTCGCCGGATACGGGACCGTCAATCAAGACATCCATCTGATGCCCGAGCCGCGCCTCGTTACGCTCAAATGCGACCTGCTGCTGCACGGCCATCAGCCGCTCACGCCGCTCAATCTTGACTTCGTTTGGCACATGGTCGGCCAACCTTGAAGACGGTGTACTCTCTTCGTGCGAATAGACAAACACACCCATGTGGTCAAACTTCTGCGCTTCGACAAATTCAGCCAGTTCGGTAAACTCTGCTTCCGTTTCGCCGGGGAAGCCGGTGATGAAAGTCGTCCGCAGTGTCAAGTCCGGTATCCGATCACGCAGCAGATCGATCAACGCTTCGGTCCTGCTTCGCGTCACCCGGCGCGACATGCGGCGCAGCATCGCGTCGTTGATGTGTTGCAGTGGCATGTCGACGTACGGCAGAATCTTGTCCGCCGAGGCAATCGTGTCGACCAAGTCGTCAGTGATGTACATTGGATAGAAGTACATCAGTCGAATCCAATCGATGCCCTCGACCTTGTCCAACTCGCCCAACAGTTCGGTCAATCGTGGTTCGCCGTACAGATCTACGCCGTAGTACGTCGTGTCCTGAGCGACGATGATCAATTCGCGGACACCATCGGCCGCCAACTGTTCTGCCTCGCTGATCACGTGTTCGATTGGCTTGGTAGCATGTTTGCCTCGCATTTGGGGAATCGCGCAAAAGGTGCACAGCCGATCGCAGCCTTCGGAGATTTTCAAGTAGGCGAAATGGCGCGGGGTGATGCGCAACCGGTCAGTGTCGGGCAACGCGCGAATCGGTGCAGGGCGGAAAAGCGTCTGCTGTTCGTGCAAGTTGCCCACCAGGCGATCTGCGACCTGCGTGATCTCTTCACGACCGAACACGCCAACGAGCGAATCGATCTCTGGCCGCTCGGTCAACAACGCTTCCTGACTTCGCTCGGCCAGGCACCCAGACACAATCACGCCCCGCGTGCGTCCCTGCTGCTTAAGTTCCAGCATTTCGTCAATCGCTTCCAACGATTCGGCTCTTGCCTCGTCGATGAACCCACAGGTATTGATGACGACGAAATCGGCACCATCCGGGTCGGCGACTAGTTCATACCCATCGAGCTGCAAGAGGCCGAGCATTCGTTCGCTGTCCACCAGGTTTTTCGCGCACCCCAGGCTGACAAACGCATAACGGCCCTTTGTGGCGGAGGCCGGTGAGGATGGCGCGCCGGCCCTGGTAATATTGACGATCTGCACGGGGAAGACAGGCCTCGCGAAAAACTGGCTCCAAAGACATCCCCATCATACACCGGTAGGAGGCTTCTCGGGAGGCGGTCGAAGCGTGGCAAACAGGGCAAACCAAAACAGCGCAAACAGCGCTGACGACACTGTGTGGGCCGTTTGACTCGGGCCTCAGCCGGAAGGATCGCCCGCCCGCTAGCGCAGCGGGTGCAAGCCGGCATCCCGGCGTCTCCTGTTGACCACCTGAATGGCCCGTGACTCCTGATGCAACAGTTTGACCAATTGCGTTGTCGAACACGCCAGCCATGTCGCCGCCGCTTTGACGTCGAATTCAGAGGCGGCGAGAACGTCCAGCGCCTCGGCCAACATTTGAGGAAAATCCACATGCGTCGCATTGATCGCGATACGGCCCGATCGACAGCGACTTTGCCACAAGTCGCTTGGTTTCTGCTTGGTCAGATCGCACTCCACCCGCACTGCTAACGCCAAGTTCACACGCAGCCGAAACAGTGCCATCACGCGATTCTGTTCCTGACTCCGCCGCTCGGATGCCTCGCCGCGGATCCCCGAAGGTAGGTGCGTGAGCACGACGGCCGTTTCCACCTTATTGCGATGTTGACCACCAGGTCCGCTGCGCCGCTGACGACGACTTTGGCATTCCTGAATCAACTGGTCTTCGGCGAGTGCCGCGGGATGTGTCGTGGGAGACGGCTGTGCAATCATTATCAAACCCCGCCTAGCTCGGCGCAGTCAACGGGTCGCCGTTATCATCGCCGCTCAGTTCGAGCAAGAATGGGACGGCGGTCTTGGCCCAGGTTGCGGCCAGAGGGTAGGACCGTGCTTTGTCGCCGAAACAACGCTCCAACATATCAGTATGTATCACGCCAGGATTCAAAGGGATCGCCGCCATCCCATACGGCAGCTCATCAGCGAGTGCACGTGTCAGCCCTTCGATGGCCCACTTGGTTGTACAGTAGGGCCCAACTTGCGGCGACGTGGATCGCCCCCACGCCGAACTGAAGTTGACGATCACGCCCGCCTCTTTCTCCACCATCGCTGGGACAAAATGCCGAACGACGTGGAACACTCCCTTGATGTTGATGTCGATGATTCGCGAAAACTCGTCGACGGGAGTCTCCCAAAGCAACGCATTCTCGTTAATAATGGCCGCGTTATTGACCAACAGATCGGGCGCACCCCATTCATTGACAACGTGCATGGCCCAAACGGAGACCTGCGCTTCGTCGCTGACATCAACAGCGTCAAACCGATGCGGTGTACCAAATTGATCGTTGAGACGAGCCACTTCCTGGACGGATCGTGCGCAGCCGGCAACCTGATGACCAAGCGAAATAAACTGTTCGACCATCGCCCGGCCCAGGCCACGACTGACACCCGTTATTACCACGCGACGTGAATTCGTCATCCAGATGTTCCTTATTGCTGGCGAAGACCGCAGCACCACACTGGCGATACGAATATGATGGCGATACGATGAGCGGATGGACTGCCGCGATCATCGTGTCGATCGTGCCGGCCCTTCGGAAGAGAATTCTCTCCCAGTGGGATCTCCAACAGTTTAGACCACCGTAGCAGCGCGGCACATGGGGAACAGGTGGGAAACCGGTTCAGTGCGCTGCCGGAAAGGCGGCATCACACTGTCAAACCATATTCCGTACCTGGGTATTGGTCTCTGCACAGATTTGGAAGCAGATAATACGCGGGTGTGGTTGCATGAAGCTTACTTCACTCCCGTCTCTCCCTTGGCTTGTGGGAGAGGGATAAAACAAATGAACAGGAGGACGCAGAGACGACAGAATCGGGAACGCTGCCTCCTCTGCGTCCTCCTGTTCAAAATCTGCATCCAGCCATGAGTGCTGGTATTTTGGTTTTGAGAAAAGGCCTAACAGATGCCAAGTTTTGGCTATCATAAAGTGAAGTGGTTCGCACTGATCATAAGCGCCTCTCCCGGTCGCTACCGCGTCCGACCTCTCACAGCGGTAGAACAGTGTCATCGATACCCGCGACTTGCCCGTCGTTCGCGTCACGAACTTCATGCGGTGTAGGCTGCAGAGAACAGGTCGAGGCCAAGACGAGCTTTCAGATCCTAGACAAGATACAGAAGCAACCCCATGCCCGATCCCAACTACGCTGGCGATGACGTGCCCGGATTCTGGTGGTGGATCATTGGGATTGCCGTACTGTTCGGCGCGCTGGTGCTGTTCAAGGGTTGTTGAAGATCGACGCCGCGGGTTGGGCCGCGTCTATGGCTGTTCGCTGATGAGGATGGTTCTTGATCACCTCGCCCCACCGTGCGCGTGTTCAAGAGTACTAGAGAACTGACTTTGAAACAGCCTCGCTAGAGTTTTCGCAACATCTCCGCGGCTCTGTTTTCAAACAGCGATTGCCACGCTGGTGCCAAGAGACAATCGCTATCCTCTTGAGCACCTCCCACATTGCGAAGTTGTTCGGCCGTCGGAGCATAGTAGATATAGCCATTGGTGTAGCCGGCAACGAACGTCAAATCATGTGGTGACTCGCCTTTGATGTTCAGTCCAATTCGCACGGTCAGCTCGCCCGGAAACGTAATCAACACAAAATCCCCAATCCTGATTCCCAGCAGTTCGACATCGATCGTCCGCTTGCCGCCGGCCACGAGATTCGCCTGGTGCTTACGCAACAGGGCCAGGTTGGTGTTCAATCGCGTCAGCTGCTCCATGATGTAGATGTTGCGAATGTACTTCTTCATGTTGTTCCGGTTGAGGGTATCGAGCTTCCTCAAGTCGTCGCGCCCCATCGCCTCTTCGTGGAGGTACCGGTACGAGTAAGCAGAAGGGAATTCAGCCGACAGGTTGTACTTCACGGCCAACGGCATGAACGACTGCAGGTTGAGGAATGTGCCTCGCAGTGACTGCACCAGTCGCAGCTGTTCGGTTTCCATGGCGATAATTCGTTGCGCCAGATCGGCCCGCGGCAAGGCGATCACTTCATTCAATACAACGAGCCGGTCGTCTGCCTTGCTCTGGATCTTTCGAACTGCCCGCAACGTGCTCAGGCCCAGCAGGTTTCCCAACGGCTCGGCATCACGAGGGCGATTGGCTGGTTTGTAGGCGATTGGATTGATGTCGCCAGCGCAACCCTGCAAAAACAACGCGATTGTACCGTCACTCAGATTCTCCTCGATCACCGTCGAGGCAAAGCCGATCATATCCGCCGTGTTGCCGCCACTGGGCACGCCTTGGATGGGGTGGCAGGCGAAGTTGTAGACGACCGCCAACGTGCGACCATCTTCCCTATCCAGCCGCAGGACGCCAATTTCGGGATCTACGGGGCCGACCTCGGCAACTTCCTCGTCAGGTGGCAGCGAATAAGCATGGCGAATGTCAATTTCCTTACCGTTCTTCAGCTTGAGTCTGCGATTCTCCATGATGCGATCTTCGTGCCCCGTGCCGGTTCCGATGGTCACAGGTACCATCTTCCCCATAGCTTGCTCGATCGCCTCGAAGGTGCGCTGCTCGATATCAGTGCAGACAGTGCCGTGACAATGGCTGGCATTGATCAGTACGTTAGCTGGCTGAATGCTGAGTTCCTTCTCGAGGCGCGCACGCACGTTGCCGAGATACTCGTTGCGAATCGAACCAATCTCGGCGATCGCCACTGCATCGACCGTGACGAGTGCCACCGTCGTGTCTGCAGTTTTCACGACGAGCGCTTTGACGTACAAGCGGTCATTAACCGGCCCGGCTTCAATGTTGGTGATGTCGACCTTCGCGGCACCGGCCCAGAGTTGATCCGCACCGGCCTCGCGTTCCGCGGCGACGCCAAGAAGCACGGCAAAGGCGACGAGCAAGCACTTCTTCCTTCCTGTAGATCTGACGTCGGAAACTGTGTGAAACTGAGCGGAGGCGTGATGCTTTAGGGCTGTAATTGAATCGATGGTCTTCATCCGAAGTGCCTTGTTGTGGATCGTGCCTTGATGTGGATCGTGCTGAAGTGCTTCGTGATAAACGCACCGCCGGCCTGTGTCAAACGTTTTCCACGTCAGGTACACTCTAGCCCAAGTTCCCCAGTAGTGGACCAAATCTGATTTTCTAGAAATATTTTCGGTGTTGATTCGACGTAAGTTGTTTCGCGTCGGTGGTGGGTGGATTGATTCTGGTGGTGGCTCGGTTGTGTCGTCCATCGAGCGAGCTGTACATCGCGGAGCAGTGGTATCCGAAGTCGGCGATGCCGCAACTGTTGGGTGTTCCGGCGGATCGAG
>JASLRF010000247.1 GCA_030744095.1 Pirellulaceae bacterium
TGAATAGAACACGAGGGCCTCCTTGCCGAATGTGTTTGAAGCATGTCAATAACTTCAAACTCATCCCAAGTGAGGCCCTTCTTGTGAAGAGCAATTCAAGCTACTGCCACCAGCAACCTTACGTCGATTAAGTGCCATTCACGTCTGACCCTATTTGCTGACGCCCTTCTTAGTGTGCTCGTACAGCGTTTCTCCAAATTCGTCATGGAAGACGAACGTCAATTGCGCCGGAACGTCGCCGTCGGCCGGCGCTGTTCTAACCAATAGGAACCCAGCCGAGCGCTCTTTCTGCGCGTACACCTGCTGGATCAGCCCTTCGGGGTCCGTCGACTGAGGATCGCCCGGTTTGCGGCCGAGCCGCGAATTGGCATCAACCAAAGCACCGCAGGAAAACTCCTCGATGCCTTTGGGGTGAATTGAATGGTACTGCCAGTGCCGGTCACCGCAAACAAGATAGAAATTCTGTTTGGCGACACCCGAGTCGTTTAACCAATCAAAAAACTCGTCGCGCTCATGTTGAAAGCCGCCGATGTTGGTGTGGTTGTCGAACTTGCGTCGATCGTCAGGGCCAATCATCGGATTCGGCGAAATCAGAATCTTGAACGTCGCATCACTCTCTTGGAGAGTCTGCCGGAGCCACGCTTTTTGCTCCACACCCCAGATCGACTTGCCCGGTCCGTCTGGCATGGCATTGTCGCTACGATACACTCGATTCTCAACAAGCCAGATCTGCAGGTCGCGATTAACGCGATGCGTGCGATACGTCTTCGCGCTGGCGTCGTTAACGGACGCATAAGGAAGCTGTTCCAGCATCAAGCGCCGCGCGACTTCTGGCGAAGGGTCGTAGTCGCCCGAATTGTCGCCGTCGTCGATGCGATAGTCGTGATCATCAATCTCCCAATAGGTTGGGACCGACGCGAACAAATCGACATAACGCGGCTGCACAAACTGCTCGTGCCATTTTTGTCGCAGCTCGCGCACGGTCTCGGCACGAGGATCCTTCGGCGTGTCGTAGTAGACGTTGTCGCCCGTGCCCACAAAAAAGTCGGGCCGGAGTTTCAAGATCGTTGCCAACGCCGGGTAGCCGAGGTGCTTGTCCGGACCGTCGTAGGGTCTGGGCAACACGGTGTTGTTGTGGAGCAAGTGAGTCGCAGGATCGATACGCCCGTCGCCGTGAAATTTTCCATAGTTCATTCCTGTGACAACGACGAATTGAACGGGATCGGCGCGGGTTGGTCCGGGCAAGGTCTTGAACGTGGCACGCGGGCCGGGTTGTAGCTCGTTGGCATCCGTACCAATTCGCGTCTGACAAGTGTAGACCGTGCCCGGCGTAAGGTCGGCAAGCTTGGCCCGCGCAATAAAGTCGCGGTCAGAAGACGCTGCGATGATTTGCGTCGGCGGCGTGGTTGCAGGAGCGCGTTCTTCGTCGCGGGTCACCGTCAACACAAATTCGACAACTCCAGCAACGCCTTCCACATCGCCATCGACCAATTTGTCAGACTTCGTTAGCCGCACTTGCACGAGTGCCTGATTGGGAGTCACCTCGCCCACCATGATACCCATCCCTGCCAAAGGCTTCGCAGCTTCCGGCGGCACGCCGACACTGGATTCCGTGCCCACCGCGGGTTGCTTCGGCGAGCTTCCGGTCGGTGTCGATGAGTCATTCGAGTTGCAACCAAGCAGGCAAAGACAAAGAACAATGGTGCTCAATGAGAGTCGATTCAAAGGAAGTCTCCTCGCGTTTGGTAATTGATAATCCGCCGTTCCTACTTGCTCAAATGCTTCGACCAGCCGACGGGTTGCGACCAGGCCTGTTGTCGCTGATCTTTGAACGATGGATCCGTGGCAGGCCGACTGGATGTGACCACCGCTCGAACGTAAAGCTCGTGGCCAGTCAACTTGTATTTGGCCATCGCACCCTTGACCGTCTTCAGCGTACGGCCGACATCGGCCGAGTATTTGCGTGTGGCCACTATTGCTTTGCCGTCATCGCCGACGCGTTCTTTAGAACTCCGATCATAGTCGATCAACGTGCCGATGAAGTCCGTTCGATATTCAACGTCCGGTTCGGCATCAATCTCGACGGTCAGTGTCTGGTCGGTCTCATTGAATCGGACATCGCGTAGCGTCACTCCGCTGGATGCGTAAAAATCGCCAGCGTTGATTGCACGCAGAAGATACTCGGGCGTCAAGTGGCGGCTTCGCACCATGATCCATCCGCGTCCGGGCCTGCTGCCGGGACGTCCGTGGTATTCGTGGCTGTCGTCCGTGCCGACGCCGTACAGCGGCGGTGCTTCGAGTTCGGCGACACGCAGCGTGTTGGCAATGTCCCACAACCGCTCGACACCGGGACGCACGGCGTTACCCAAGTGTTCGACACCCGGATGGCCGTTGTACACCTCGAAAAAACGCTCTTCGACGACGGCTGCCAGATCTTCGGCAGTCATTGCGAAACCGAAATTCGGATGATTGATGTGCAACAGGATCGGGCGACCCGTTCGTTCGGCCTGTTGTTGTACTGCTCGCAAGTTGTTGTTAACGGTCTCCTGAATCGTCTGTCCGCCCAACGGCGCGATCAGCGTCTTGATGTTGGTGGCGTTCATGTGCACGGGTTTTCCCAGCGCGCGATCCGTGATCTCTTCGCCTTGGATCATGATGAATTGTCCACGTTGTTCCATCAGCGCGCAGAACTCGTTCAGCGGCTTGAGACGTACTGCGTAGGTGGGCGTTTCTGCGTGGCCGCGCGTCTCGACCCAGTGTGAACCAAATCGTTTAAGATATTTCTCCAACACCTGGTCGCCACCCCGTTTCTGAATCTGGCTATACGGCATCCAACGCTCCCCTTCGCTCAAAACATTGTGGTCACTCAGAGCCAGAAAGTTATAGTCGCGCGTGCGATACCATTCGGTAATCATCTCGGGAAAGTCGGTGCCGTCGCTCCAGAAAGTGTGCGTGTGAATATTGCCCTTCCACCAACGCAGCGGTGGTTGGGCGGGGATCACTTCGTCAGCGACGATCGTGCTGGCGGTTAGATTGAGCGCAAACAGCGTCATCGCGGCCATCGCCGCAAGCATGATCTTTCGCGGGAATAAACGAATTGCCATGATCTAGGCTCCTGAGTTATCTGCAGTATCAACAATCAGACTCTAACATGCCGCAAAGTAGTTCGCCCGCATCATACGTCAACCATTCGTCGCGCCCTCATGATCCGGTAACCGGCCGCGCGGAATACGAGCAATAAAGCGGCCAAGAACCACGCCGCTAACGCGCTCCACAGGACCCAACCGAAACCGAATTGTCTGAGTTCGATGAACAGCCAGGACGAATTGCTCGAAGTCCCGCTCATCGTCCAACGCGACGTCACCCATGTCAGCAACAAACCAATCATCGGCGGCACGCTACTCAACATAAGGATGCGCAAGCGGTAATGACCTGACCCGAGCGCCGAAAACATGGTGACCCATGAGACAAGCGCCATTGCCAACGCTAACACAACGGCCCAAAACAGTTCCAGGGACTCCAGCAGTAGCCAATCGATGCCCTTGGCCAGCACCAGAACCGGGCCAGCGGCGGTCATCCAGAGAATAATGTGTTTGATGGAAAACTGAAATTGCTCGCGATCTGCCGCCCCGGCGCCATGATCGTCGTCGATTGGAGGCAAGATTCGATAGCCACGGAATCGCAATATCGAGCACAGACCCACAACCACCCCGCCTTGCAATGCCAGGATGATAGCCCAAATCTCCGATTCGTTTCGCCAGGGTGTCATTCCTGGAGCCCGGAGCATGATGATCACGAAGGACGAAATCAAAACGAAGAAGATGGGCATTCTCACGGGCCACGTCATGCGGCTCATCATCCCCCAGATAGTGAGCAATCCAATTTGCCCGGAGAGTAATGCAAACATCATGCATTGCGAGACGGTCCCGGGTCTGAAGAACATCGTCAACAGCGCGAGCGCGTCAACTAGCGCAATTGCCCAAACAAAAACGACGCACCTCAAAAACACGTTATCTATGAACCTCCCCGCACAAGCGGACAGCACGCCAACTTGTGCGACAAACAAGACCGGAAGAACGGTGCGACCTGCTGCGATGGACTTGCTCGCTTCAATGGCAAGTTGATCTGCCAAGACGATCATGATCGGTAGACCAACCGCCACGACCAGCAAGCGGGGCAAGCCAGCCAGGAAAGTACTCGTCGCAGCAGGTGCTCGTTGGGATGCCATTTAAAACGTGGTCGTGGGTGCTGTCGGACGGTGTCACGATACGCTGAAATCCGTCGTGAAGCGATGCCCCAACGAACCTTTCTCTGGCGGCCAGTTGGTAAAGAAGTCGTATTTGGAAGATCTGCTGGGCGCGACTGTTTCGCCTCCAGATTCTTTATAGCAGCCATTACGCTCGGTATGATAATTGCTCAAAAATGCGGCGAATTCGTCCTTCCCGTATTCTCTTGGGTAGAGGCAGGCGGCGTGCAACTCGCCTCCAGTCGAACTAAGATCAAGGGCCAAGCAGCTATTCGGACTGATCAGCAGTCCATCGTCCTTCATTTTGAATTCAGCTCTTTGCCAAAGGAGATCAGGATGTCGTCGTGGGTCGCTCATGTTCTGATTGTGCTTAGCATTGTTTGCATCGTCTCTCCATCTTTGCCGGCCCAGACAGCGGGCCAGGAATCCGTCAGGGACCAAAAATCCAGCGGGGCGCTCCAGACGATTGCCGAACGCAGTGAATTTAACGCCACGGCGCGCCACGCGGATGTTATCGAGTTTTGCCAGCAACTTGCCGCACGATCCAAGGTTGTTGAACTTGCGGAGCTTGGCAAGAGTTTTGAAGGGCGGTCGCTACCGCTTTTGATCATCGCGGATCCACCATTAAAGACCCCGGCCGAGGCGGCGAAGTCCAAAAAGCTTGTCGTTTTCGCGATGGGTAACATTCACGCAGGCGAAGTTTGCGGCAAGGAAGCTCTGTTGATGCTGGCTCGCGATTTGGTATCGGGAGGCAAGCAACCTCTGCTCAAGGACCTTATCGTCCTGTTCGCGCCGATTTACAACGCCGACGGCAACGAACGATTTGCGCCCGATCATCGGCCGGGCCAAATCGGCCCCGAGCAGATGGGCCAGCGGTCGAACGCGCAAGGGCTCGATCTGAACCGCGATCACATCAAGCTGGAAAGCCCGGAAGCCCGCGCGCTGGTCCGCTTGCTGAATCAGTGGACTCCTGCGATAGCGATTGACTGCCACACGACCAACGGTTCGTACCACCGATTCGCGTTGACGTACGATGGTCCTCGTCATCCCGCAACGCATTCGAAACTGCTGGAGTATGTGCGCGATGACTTCTTGCCGGAAGTCAGCCGCCGCTTGGAACGCGAGACTAAGTACAAGACATTTTTCTATGGCAACTTTGCAAAAGACTATACCGTCTGGGAGTCCTATCCGGCGGAGCCTCGGTTCAGCACGCACTACCTGGGGCTGCGAAACCAATTGGGCATCTTGTCCGAAGCGTACGCATACGCGACGTACCACGATCGCGTGATGGCGACGTACGGCTTCGTGCGGCACTGCCTGGCGATGGCGGCAGATCGGCGCGCACAGATCGAAGCGATACGAACGGAAGCGAGAAAGTCTGCCAATTCGGCCAACACAGACGAGCCACAGGAGATTGGGATTCGATTCGAACCCGCACCGTTGGCTGGCCGATTTTCGATTCCCGGTTTCGTAGAACGCGAAGAAAACGGTAAGAAACAACCAACCAACGAAGAAAAAGACTACGACGTCCAGTACTTTGGCCAGTCGCGGCCGACGCTCGCAGTTGTACGCCCGTTCGCCTATGCCCTGCCCGCGTCGTATCAAGCAGCCGTGGAGAACCTCCATCGCCATGGCGTTGCCATGCGGGTTTTGCGCGAGGACATCGAGGTGGACGCCGAGGTTTATCGCGTCAACTCGGTCAATCGTCAAGGAAAGGAGTTCCAGGGTCATAAGCTCGTTCAGGTCGAAGTCACAGCGCGGTTGGAATCGCGCCGTCTGGAGGCCGGTTCGATCATCGTCAATACAAGTCAACCGCTCAGCCCGCTGATCGTTACCTTGCTTGAGCCAGCGTCGCAGGACGGACTGACAACCTGGAATTTCTTTGATGCGGGCTTGACCGCCGACCACGACTTCCCGGTAACCAGAATCATGGTGGCTGCGCCGCTGCTGACGGCGACCTACTCTGCGCCAAAACAATCTGCTGCGAACAAGAAACCGATCACCTTTGAAACGCTTTACGGGCGCAATCGGCCGAACTTCAGTGGCCAGCCGGCTAGCGGTGTTCGTTGGCTGGACGACGGTGAACATTATGCGCAACGGAAGGAAGGTCGTGTGTACAAAGTGCACGCGGTCACGGGACGGAGCGAACTACTGTACGACCCCGCCACGATTACCAACGTATTGAAAAGTGAACTT
>JASLRF010000248.1 GCA_030744095.1 Pirellulaceae bacterium
AAAGCGAAAAAGTCTGTGAAGCAGCAGGCACGCGGCAAGAGGCCGACAAAAATACTACCTCGACTTCATCGAGGATAGCTTGGCTGAGGATTCACTTCCAACACCTTCCAGTCCGAAATCAAGGCCACGGCGTCCGGCGCAAAGACGGATTCGATCCACACGGGCAATGCATCGATCGTGCCGCGAATGACCAGCCTTTCGCGGCGGCGGAGGGTCTTCGCCGTTTCCAGCTTGATCTCCGATCCAATTCGCAAGCCAACGTGCGCGGAAAATATGTGTAACCGCTGGGTCGATGCGGGACCGCGATATTTGACCGTCCGCAAGTTCCCAAATACCGGTGCCGTGGAGTGCATCAGCACCAATCGCGTCTTGCCCGCGGGCTCGACTTCGACAACGACCTCTGTGCTGTTCACACGCATCACTTTGGCCACGAATTCGACTTGCCCACCTTCCATCGACTTGGCGGTCTCGCGCAAGGCGTCACTCAGCTCGGTGTAGATAAACACATTGTCGCTTTCGTAACGGATCGCAGCGACGGATTTCCCCAACTCGGCAAGTTGCTCCAATTCGACAACCTGCCTGGCCGGTGCTGGAGTGGCTGCTGGCTGTGCGAAAGTAGTCGGCCCCACCCCTGCAAGCAAACCGGTTGTAACTACGATGAACATGAACATCCGCATGATAAACCTCCCGTGCCAGATTGCTGCTGCGATATCTGAGCGTCCATTGTAATTGGGCGGTCGGTTCATTGCTTTTGTTTTCTTGATCGTCCGTGGTCCAGACAATCCAACAGAAACGACGCATCCAGTCAGTCAGCGATGTCGAATCGCAGGAGCCAAAAGCCGTTTGTGGCTGGCACTATGCCGTGCATTACGTGCGAAGGTGATTAGGTGTAAAAGATCATTTCGCCGTGGGCGTCTCGGCCACCTTCTGTGTGGCTGACCGTTTCTTTCCACGTCGACGTTGATGGCCCGCATCGATCGCTTCCTGCTCGCTGGCAAAGAGAACCAGATCCCGCGGTGTTCGTTCGTAAATTCCGCGCCATTCGGACACGTCGTCAGTATACTTCTTCTTCGAAGAACGACTCACGATGCGTGGTTCATATTCAAGATCACAATAGGCGCAGCGCAACGTCAACGGTGTTTCGTTGACGATGGCAAATTTGGGTGACAAGTATCTTTGTTCGTTTTTTTCTTGTGTCACGCAGCGCGCGTTGACACAGCGAACACCTTCGACGTTGGAAAAGAGTAGATACCGTGGCTCAACAGAGCGCTTCAGCAGCGACGGGAACAACTCCAACAGTGCCGCAACCAGCGCCATGCGGACGGGCACACCGTAGGCGGCTTGTTTAAAGTAAACACCGCGAGGGTCCTGGTCGATCTCGTAGCTTAATTCGTCCACGCGTGGCAACGGATGCATGACTTGCGTTTGCCGATAGCGTTTTTCCTTGAGCATCTTGGCGTCGATCGCCGGGTAATCTTCGGCAACGTCGTCTTCGCTGGACGATTCGTGACGTTCTTTTTGAAACCGTGTGGCGTAAAAGAAATCGACCGTCTTCATTTCACGGAGCGCTTTTCGCTGTTCCAGGCTGAGCCGAAACCAGACGCTGGCCTCGGCACCGGTCCACAACGTGCGCTGATGAGGCTCTTTTGGTGTAACGTAAACAAACTCGGGAAAATCCTTGCTGCTAGGGTCATCGTCATTCAGATCATCGATCTCTTTTTTGCGCAACAGAAAGCAATTGTAGTCCCGTGCCAGTCGTTGCTTGACGTGCGCCGGAAGATCGCAACCCGGTGCGTGCGAGGGGATGATCCGAGCACCAAACCGAGCTAACGCGTAGACCAGCGAATGGACTGTCCGTCCGTGCTTCAAATCGCCTCGCAGTTCGATCGTCACATCGTTGAATGAGAGATCCTTGCCCTTGTTTTTTTGCTTGTGTGCCGCTCGCAGTGTGTACAGATCGCACAACGTCTGTGTGGGATGTTCGTGACCACCGTCACCCGCATTGATGACGGGCAAGTCCGTGTAGTCGGCAGCCACCATCGCCGCCCCTTCGTGGGCGTGCCGGATCACCATGATATCGGCATAGTTTTCCACGACCCGCACCGTGTCGGCGATGGTCTCGCCTTTCGAGGCGGAGGAGGACGCGCCCTCGGCCGACGAAATGACTTGCCCGCCTAAGCGTAGCATGGCCGATTCGAAAGACAGCCGAGTTCGTGTGCTGGGCTCGTAGAACAGCGTGGAAAGAATGAAGTCCCTTGCCAACGTGCGGCGTCCACGCACGCGATACGGCTTGCCTGGGGTCGCCATTTCGTCCAGGAAACGATCGGCCAGTTCGAATATCGCTTCGATTTCGTCGGTGCTCAGATCGTCAATCGAGATCAGGCTGCGGGCCATCGTTTCCCTACGTTCAGGTTGTGGCGATACTGCTTTGATTCTATCAGGCCAAACGAGTCCAACAAGCTGCTTTATCGGACGCGAAGTCCGATCGACAGTGTATATTGGGTAGGATGTCAGCTCCAATTCAGATTTTCTTGCGTACCGACTCCGCCATGCGTCGCGAGTTGTGGCGCACGTTTCTGTCGACTTCAACACAGATTTGCGTCACGGAATTCGACGAGTTAGCAATACAGACACCCGTCGATGTGGTGATCACTGATCAGCAAATGGACGAGGCGTCACTGATCAAACTCGCGACGCCCGTCAAGGATTGCGAGGACGCGCCACCCAGCTACGATGGCGGTCTCATCGAGGTCGGCGAGGCCGAACCCGATCCGTCGTCCGGAGTGGCACCGCAGGACCCCATCGTTGGCCCAGCATCCGTCTCCTTGCCCGCCGATGCAACTGCGCGAGAGCTGAAGTTGGCCGTCATGCTGGTGACGCAGATCGTCCGGCTCCGTCGCGATTATGGCACCCAAGACCAGTTGAGCGATAAATTTCAGCAGCTGGCATTCCAGGATTCATTGACTGCCGTCGCCAATCGCCGAGCCTGGGACCAGGAACTGACCAAGCGCTGGGGCGATCGTTTTTCACCAGAAAGGTCGATTTGCCTGGCATTGTTCGACGTCGATCAACTGAAACAGGTCAACGATCTGCTGGGGCACGCCGAAGGTGATTCGGTGCTTCGCACCAGCGCCAACGCCTTGGTCACGAGCGTCCGTGATCAGGATTTTGTGGCCAGGCTGGGCGGCGACGAGTTTGGCGTGCTCTTGAACGACATCGACCCAGCGTCCGCGCACCGCATCGCCGACCGGATTCGGTGTTCGACCAGCCGCTACCTGGCGACGGGCGAGACTTCCTCTGACGAATTGCCCGTGACCACCAGCGCTGGATATGCGTGTGCACGGTCAGACGACTCCGTGGATTCTCTGTACCGCCGCGCGGACGAAGCACTGCGTAAGTCCAAACAGGCTGGAGGCAATACCACCACAGGCGAAGGCGATCGGGGCTAGC
>JASLRF010000249.1 GCA_030744095.1 Pirellulaceae bacterium
TTTCGAACGAACGCTCGCCAGCTGTTGGGGCTGGGAGAGAATCCCGATGGCGATCTGGTCCAGCAGCAGTATCGCCACGCTAAGCAGATCATTCCTGGCGGCACACAACTGTTGTCGAAACGTCCCGAGCTGTTTGCGCCCGATCATTGGCCTGCCTATTATGAGCAGGCGATCGGTTGCGAGGTAATCGACACCGCAGGGCGGCGTTTCATCGACATGTCGTTCAACGGGATTCTGGCGTGTATTCTGGGCTTCGCCGACCCGGACGTGAATGCTGCTGTGATCCGTCGTGTCCATCTGGGATCGATGGCGACGCAGCAGACGCATGACGAGGTTCGCCTGGCCGAAATGCTCTGCCAGATCCATCCCTGGGCCGAGATGGCACGTTTTCCGCGAACCGGTGGCGAGTCAATGGCAGTTGCCGTACGTATTGCCCGGGCAGCGACGGGCCGCAGCAAAGTTGCCATTTGTGGCTACCACGGTTGGCACGATTGGTACCTGGCCGCGAATCTTGCCGGTGGCTCGGACGGGCTTGCCGGCCATCTACTGCCGGGTCTCGAGCCAGCGGGTGTCCCGGACGGCTTGGCCGGAACGACGCTGCCGTTTCGCTACAATCATCTCGACGAAATCGAGCGAATTGTCGCCGTCCATCAAGGCGATCTGGCCGCGATTGTCATGGAGCCGACACGCCACGTCGATCCGGAGCCGGGCTTCTTGGAAGGCGTACGCCAGCTGGCGTCGAGGTGTGGTGCCAGGCTGATCTTTGACGAGATTTCCATCGGCTGGCGACTCTGCCTGGGTGGTGCGCATTTGAAGTTCGGTATCGAACCGGATATGGCCGTGTTTGCTAAGACCATCAGCAACGGGTTCGCCATGGGGGCCGTGATTGGCAATCGCGCGACGATGGCGGCAGCTCAATCGACGTTTATTTCCAGCGCCTATTGGACGGAAGGGGTTGGCCCCGCGGCAGCCGTTGCGTGCATCGACAAGATGCAACGGATCGACGTGCCGTCTCATCTGGCCAAGATTGGATCGCGTCTGACCGAAGGATGGCGGCAGCTGGGCGAGCGTACGGGCGTGGCGGTGACGACAGGCGGGAGGCCGGAAGGGGTCGTCGTCGGTTTCGACCACCCTGAAGCGACGGCACTGCAAACGTTGTTCACCATTCGCATGCTGGATCACGGTTTTCTCGCTTCAGCCGGCTTCAACCCGACGCTGGCCCATGCACCGAGGCATGTCGACGCGTATCTTGCTGCGGCTGCCAAAGTGTTTGAGGAGATCGCCGAGGCCGTCGAACGAGGCGACGTGTTGAAACGCATCGACGGCAAACCGAAACACACGATGTTCGCGCGGCTGACGGGGTGAGCATTGTTCCTCTGTCGGATTCGTGCATATATGATTGACGGCGAGTTGATGAATTGGCGAGAATCAGCGTGCAAGGCGGACGGGACAATCTACCTGTGGCGAGCCCGGCTCCGCCAGTCTGTCACCGAACGAAGGCGCAAATCATGCGACACATCTCCAGAGGCTTATCGATTGGGGCACTGCTCCTTGTCTGCGGTGCGGGTTGTATGCAAAAGGCGGTTGAACAGGTCGCTGTCCAGGTCAAGCGGATCGAGACGGGACCCTTAGACCTACACGCGTTGGGTGACGCACCAATCAGCATCGATCAGACCATCGTACAAGACGATTCGCCCGCCCAAGAAGATTCTCGAAACTCAAACAAGGCTGTTAATGGCAATCAACGGCGCGATGCTTCGTCCATTGATCTGGACCCTCAGAATGTCTCTGCGCTGCAGTGGTTGGCCGAACACCAATTGCCGGACGGCAGTTGGAATTTTGATCACCGGACGGGGCCATGTGGCGGGCGGTGCGACGGTGCTGGAACGGCGACGGGTGCGACGAATGCGGCCACGGCGATGGCGCTGCTGCCGTTTCTGTCACTCGGCCAATCGCACCAGCGCGGAGAATACCAACAGACGGTTGGCCGCGGCGTTGCCTATCTTGTGAGCAAAGCAAAGCACGACAAAAACGGTACTTCTTTCCACGAACGACAAGGAACAATGTATTCGCACGGCTTGGCGACGATCGTGCTATGCGAGGCATACGGCTTGACCGGGGACAAGCAGCTCAAGGATGTTTGCCAGTCGGCCTTGGGTTTTATCGACTATGCGCAAGATCCCGTTGGTGGCGGATGGCGATATTCGCCGCGGCAACCGGGCGATACCTCCGTCAGCGGTTGGCATGTATCGGCCTTGAAGAGTGGTCAACTTGCGGGCTTGACGGTACCAGACAAGACGCTCATTGGAGCGTCACGGTTCTTTGATTCCGTTCAGTCCGACGCGGGCGCGAAATTCGGCTACACGACGCCAGGTGCCCGAAGGTCGACAACTGCAATTGGGCTGATGTCACGGATTCATCTTGGTGGTAAACGGGATCACGAGGCCTGGCAACGGGGAATCGACTATATCCAGAAAATAGGCCCTTCGCCGAGCGATCTGTATTTTAATTTTCATGCCACGCAGGCGATCTCGCAGCACGGCGGCGAGCCTTGGACCAAGTGGCAGAAGTCCGTTGGCGACTTGTTACACAAGACGCAGGCCATCGATGGCCACGCAACCGGCAGCTGGCATACTGGTAACGACCACTCAACCTCGCGCGGTGGCCGGCTGTACTGTACCTCGCTGGCCACGCTGATCCTTGCGATCCACCATCGCAAACTGGGGATCTCTCAAGTCGAGGAAGACGACCGCTAGAGCGCATTCGGCGTAAATGTAGCGGGTTTTGCGTCAGATCGGACTTAGAAACAAGGCGTCGCGCACGCTACACGTCCGTGCGACTCGCACTAGCCGAATCGGAGTGGTCAAGGATCTTCCGTGTCGAGGCTCGAGGTGTGATCGTGAATGATTAGCCAGCGCGCGTCAATGCGGCGGAAGACAAGCGAGAAATTGCCGCCGATGTTCTCCGTGTCTCGTTTCAAATGCCATTGACCCAAGACCAGTGCCGTCGAGTCGCTTAAAGCCACGAACTCGAGGTGATCGAATGTCAGATGGCCCATCTTTTCAGGTGTCGTGTAACGCTTCTTGTAACGTGCAATCGTGGCCTGCCAGCCGCGAGTCGTCTTGCCGCCGGAGCTGAATGTGAGTTGTTCTGACTTCCAATAGTGCTCCATGAAACCCTCAATGTCGGCGTCGTTCCATGCGCTGGATTGCACCGCCAGAACATTGGTGAGGACTCGGGAGAGTTTCTCGACATCCACCGGTTCGTCGTCGGCGCTCAGCGGGCTACCGTTGACGATGGACAGAAACTGGCACGCCAGCAGGATAGTCGTTCCCTGCCAAAAGCATGTGTGAGGCCGTTGGTTCATGGCGAGCCTTTCGGTTCAACAGTGGACACAGCAGCAGTGCCTGAGACGCCGATGTTTCACTTGCGGCTCTGGTAAGTCTTACCCAGCCGTTGTGAAAGTTCCCTCTTCAATTCCGCGGGATGGATCTCGTCCTTCCAGCGATGGATAATCTCGCCACCGGGAGCCACCAAAATCGTGTAGGGCACCGGGCCTTCCCATTTGGTGTCCAACGCCTCGGCTAGTTGGTCGCGGTCGTCCGAAGTGAAAATATGATTCGTGCATGAGACGTGGTTCTTCTTCAGAATTTTGGCTGCCACGTCGTGTCGGTCGGGCGAGTCGATTGACAGGGTAATCAACTCGAAATGGCGGCGGCGATACATGCGATTGATGGTGACGAACTCGGGGAGTTCCGTGATACAGGGTGCGCAGGTCGTCGACCAGAGGTTGATCAGACGATAGTTTTCCGTCTTGTTCGCAACGAGCGCACGTAGTGCGGTTTCGTCGATCGGAGTGAGCGCAACTGGTTCGGCGTTCCATTTTGCCAAGGATATCTTGGCGCTTTCGCGTTTATCAGACCACTTGGTGGAACAGCCGAACACACGCGTCTTCGCCACTGCCACGGGGCGATCATTAAGCAGGTCGTCGATGGCGTTACGAGCGTCGTGCGAGGTTGGGGGCTTGATGTCAGCGTCGTCGATCCGTCCGTTGTAGCGAAGACGACGATTTTGATCGAAAATAAAGACGTGAGGTGTTGCTAACACGCCGAAGGCAGTTGAGACGCGTTGCGTTTCACCGTCGTACAAATAGGGGAATCTGAAACCTCGTCGCTTGGCGTGAAGCTTCATATCGTCGAACGAATCACCGATGTCCGAGTATCCAAGTTCGTCCAAGCGAACCGCGAGCGGATCATTCGGCGAGATCGCCAATAATGCCACCCCTTTGTTCTTGTAGTCGGCGTGCAGCTGAATGATCCGCTGTTCGTAAGCTTGGGCGGTCGGGCAGTGGTTGCAGGTGAACACAACGACCAAGACCTTGGCGTCGGAAAAATCCGCCAGACGATACGTCCTGCCATCGACGCCCGGCAGATTGAGCTCGGGTGCAGGCGCAGCCAGCTGCAGTGTCTTGACGTCCTTGGCGTAGACGGTTGCAGTGGCCAAGACGAGCAGAACTAAGGAGGTAAGGCGCACCGAGCGCATAGGCGATGAACAAAAACAATGTGAATTACAAAGCATGGCTGGCTCCCGGCGCGAGGCGGTGTCCGTGACGAACTCGCGCCCAACGACGCGATTGGTTCTCTGCTGAGTATAACCGTGCGTCACGGCCACTCAACGGATCGATCCGGGCACCGTGGGCGGAATGTCGAACTTCCGACGCGAACCTGCTTCGCAATCGTCCTGGGTTTCCCCGGTGGTTGAAGATCGGTCAGTCGGCGGATGTTGCAGGTCGGTGCGGCAAGATGTGCTGCTAGCGAAGCGTTTCGGCAAAACTGGCCGATATGATTCGTCCTTCGAACGAATTTACGTAAACGTCGAATCAGGCATCGTTTGACGCGGTGAGGGTGTTGGCCAGCTGCAGACGGCTTCAGTTTGGCACGCTCGTTGCATCGACGTTGGCACGTACGCAGGGGAGCGTGCAGATGACGGATCGAAGATGTCGTACGGAATGTACATTTCTGCTACCGGGGCGAATTCGCAGTCCGAGCGATTGCAAGTGCTCACGAACAACCTGGCCAACGTGGACACGCCAGGCTTCAAGCGCGAGCTGGCGGTTTTGGCGGCGCGGCACGCCGAAGCAATTGAGCGCGGCGCTCCGGCCAATACCAACACGATCGACAACGTCGGCGGTGGTGTCTCGATGGCCGAGACCATGATCGATTTCAGCATGGGCTCGACTCGAGTAACCGGCAACAAGGCGGATATCGCAATCCTTGGCGAAGGGTTCTTTCAAGTCGACGATAATGGCAACAAGTTGCTTACGCGGGCCGGTAACTTCCACCTTTCGGCAGCCGGAGAACTCATAACCGACCAAGGATACAAAGTTCTTACGGA
>JASLRF010000250.1 GCA_030744095.1 Pirellulaceae bacterium
CGACATATCTGTTACGGCTCGCCGAATAGTGGTTATTCGTTGACGGAGTTTGCGAATCGTCCGTTCTGGTCGGGTGCCTACGGGTCGATCGCTTGTCCTGCGGGTCACCAGTTCAATGAAATTCGCTGGTTGAACGATCCACGTTACGCGCGCGACTATTTGCATTACTGGTTTCGCACGCCTGGGGCGCAACCTCGCAAATACTCATCGTGGATGGCCGACTCTGCCTGGGCAACGCATCAAGTGCATCCTAACAAAGAGTTCATTGTCGATCTGTTGCCCGACTTGATCAAAAACGACGAAGAGTGGAAGCGGCGACACTGGGTGCCGGAAATGAAGATGTTTTGGCAAACGGGTCACGATGATGGCATGGAATTCAATATTAACAGCCGCCAGACCAGGGACATCTTGCGCGGCGATCGCGCCTATCGCCCGACCTTCAACTCCTACATGTGGGCCGATGCCAATGCGCTCGCTCGCATCGCTAACCTTGCCGGCAACAAAGAACAAGCAGCCAAGTATCGCCAGCAGGCTGTCGAACTCAAGAAGCGTATTCAAACGCAACTCTGGGACCCCAAGCGTCAGTTTTTCTTTCCTATGTCATCTCGTGATGAGAAAGACAAAGAGGGCAACGTCGTTAAGGCGAACACGCTTACCTATCAGAGTGGTAAACATGCTGGTAGTGCTCATGGCCGAGAGCTTCATGGCTATGTCCCTTGGGCGTTCAACTTGCCAGACGCTGGTTATGAAGAGGCTTGGAAGTTCTTGATGGATCGCGACTATTTCTTTGCTCCCTTTGGACCGACCACGACCGAACGCAACGACCCGATGTTCTTGTTGCAAAGGGGATGTTGTTGGTGGAGCGGGCAATCGTGGCCATTTGCCACAACCCAGACACTCAAAGCAATGGCCAATGTCGTACACAACTATAAGCAGCAGTACGTCACGCGTGACGACTACCTCAAGCTGCTTCACATTTTTGCCATCTCCCATCGAAAAGATGGTAAGCCCTATATTGCCGAAGCGCTGCACCCGGACACAGGTTCGTGGGATGGTCACGACATGCCCAATCGCAGCGAACACTACTTTCATTCGAATTTCAACGATCTGGTTATCACCGGGTTGGTTGGGCTGAAGCCGTCCGATGGCGATCAACTGACGATCGATCCGTTGGCACCACCGTCATGGGAATATTTCGCTCTGGACAACGTACCCTATCGCGGTCATCGCTTGTCGATCTTTTGGGACAAGACGGGAAAGCGGTATGAACGTGGTGCAGGATTACATCTGTTGGTCAACGGTACGAAACTCGCCTCGTCGCCAACTTTGAGCAAGTTAACGGTAACTCTTCCGGCCGCACGCGAAGTGCCAATGCTCAAAGAGGTTCGTTTCAACTACGCAGTCAACAACGATGGCGACTACTTCCCCCACTTCGCTGCCTCGATCGTTGGAAAAGGCAGTTCGCTCAGCATGATTTGTGATGGTGAATCTCGGTACGACATTCGGCCCGTCGATCGCTGGACGGCACTTGGTTCTGAGAGTTCGACCGATTGGGTGTCGATCGACCTGGGAATGTCCCGAGCGATTGATACCGTTAAAGTCAATTTGCTGGATGATGGCAAAGGTATCGTTCCACCGAAGTCGTTTGACCTACAGTATCACAACGGCAAAAGTTGGACCGACGTGCCAGGTCAAACTCGTTCGCCTCAAGCCCCTGCGGGTCGGCGCCCGAATACGATTACCTTCGCTGAAACGAAAATCCAAAAACTACGGGTTGTGCTGCATCACGCGGACGGCGCGCAAAGTGGCCTGACGGAGATTGAAGTCTGGGGACCTGGCAAACGCCCCTATCAGCCCCCTTCGCCGCCGAAGGGGAACATTGCTGCTAACTCCATAGGCAAAGGATTTCCAAAAGCGACTTGCTCGCACCATGACATTTACGGCGGCGTCCCCAGCTCGGCAATCGACGGGAGAATCATCCACAAATCCAATCCCGTCAATCGCTGGACGAGCTACGGATCGCCCAACAAGTCGGATTGGCTGGAGATCGACTTTGGCGAGAAAAAGGAAGTAAGCCGGGCCGTGATACATATCTATGATGACCGCGGCGGCGTTCAAGCTCCGACGCAGATGCGAGTGGAGACTTGGAACGGAACTGCCTGGGTTGAAGCGCAGCAACAAGTCGCCGACCCGAAACTTCCCGTGGGTAGCAGGGCAAACACAATCACATTTTCCAAGGTCACGACCAGTAAATTGCGCATCGTCTTTACTCACAAAGGCAAAGCTCGCAGCGGCGCGACGGAGATTGAGGTTTGGCGCGAGTAAACGAAGCGGTTTCGCGATTACCCAGGCACCATGGCGCGCGGCATTTTTGGCTGCAGGATCATGACGTCGAATCCGACCGATAAATAATCAAACAGAGACAGCAATGAACACGACAAAATTATTCACATCAGTTCTGACGACAGCCGTCATGGTCGTCAGCCTTAGCCTGGCGACAAGCAGCGTTTGGGCGGCCGACGCACCGAACATCGTGTTGATCATGTCCGACGACATGGGATTCTCAGACATCGGTTGCTACGGGGGTGAGATCAACACGCCCCATCTCGATCAGCTTGCCAATCACGGCGTGCGGTTTTCGCAGTTCTACAACACCGCGCGGTGTTGTCCGACGCGCGCGGCCTTGCTGTCCGGGGTATATCAGCATCAGGCGGGCATCGGGCTGATGACCGGCGACAAACAACTGCCAGGCTATCGCGGCGAACTGGGGCGCAATGTGGTATCGATCGCCGAGGCGCTGAGTACCGCCGGGTATCGCCGCTATATGACCGGGAAATGGCATGTCACGAAGCACGTCGGCCCGGAAGGCCCCAAGGGTAATTGGCCGCTGCAACGTGGCTTCGAGAAGTTCTACGGTACGATCATTGGCGCGGGCAGCTTCTACGATCCGGCAACGCTGTGTCGAGGCAACACCTACATCACGCCGGTCAACGATCCAAAGTACAAGCCGAAGACCTACTACTATACCGATGCGATCAGCGACAACGCCGTCACATTCCTCAAACAGCACGCCGACGAGTCGCCCGACAAGCCGTTCTTTCTGTATGCCGCGTACACCACCGCGCACTGGCCGATGCACGCCCTGCCGCACGATATCGCCAAATACAAGGGCAAGTACGACAAGGGCTTCGCGCCGATTCGCGACGCGCGTTTGGCGAAGATGAAAAAGTTGGGTCTCGTCGCCGCCGACACGAAACTCTCACCACAGTCTGACGACTGGGAAAAGGTGGCGGACAAGCCGTGGGAAGCTCGCAACATGGAGGTCTACGCGGCGATGATCGATTCGATGGATCAAGGCATCGGTCGCATCGTCGCAGAGATTGAGCGGCAGGGTGAACTGGACAACACACTCATCTTCTTCCTGCAGGACAACGGCGGATGCGCTGAAGGCTACGGCCGCTACACGCCCAAGAACGGCTATGCCACCGACCTGAAACCGATGGGTCCGGACGATCTACAACGAAAAATCTGGCCGCCAATGCAGACCCGCGATGGACGGCCGCTGAAGACGGGGCCGGGCGTGATGGCCGGTCCGGAAGATACATTCATCGGCTACGGCCGAGGGTGGGCCAACGTCTCCAACACGCCGTTTCGTGAATACAAACACTTTGCCCATGAAGGCGGTATCTCCACGCCATTGATCGTGCATTGGCCCAGCGGCATAGATCCTTCGCGCAACGGCAAGCTGGAGCATCAGCCGGGACACGTGATTGACATCATGGCGACGTGTGCCGACGTGGCCGGCGAAGTCTATCCCAAAAAGTTTGGCGAGCACGAGATCATTCCGATCGAAGGCGTGAGTTTGCGACCGGCGTTCTCTGGCAGGCCGCTGAAGCGTACCGATGCTCTTTATTTCGAGCACCACCTCAATTGCGCGATTCGTGACGGCGACTGGAAATTGGTTTGCAAGGGACAACGTGGTCGCGAGGCCAGGGACTTTTCCTGGGAGCTCTACAATATGAAAACCGACCGCGCGGAATTACAGAACCTCGCAGACAAGAACCCCGAGAAGGTCGAGCAGTTGCTCGCGAAATGGGAAAAATGGGCGGTGCGCGCCAAAGTCCAACCGTGGCCCTATAAAACGAAATGAGTGATTTCATGCGAGTCACAATAACGCTGTGTTTCGTTGCGATGGTCAGCTTGGCACCACGCGCAAGCGACGCCGAAACCCCTCAGGCCCGCCCGAACGTGCTGTTCATCGCAGTCGACGACCTCAACGACTGGATCAACTGCCTCGGCGGTCGCAAGAATGTTCACACGCCGAATTTCGACCGACTGGCCAAGCGCGGAGTATTGTTCACCAATGCCCACTGTGCCGCGCCGTCGTGTAACCCGTCGCGCGTGGCGGTGATGACTGGTGTCGCACCGTCATCCTCGGGCATCTACAACAACGGTCAGCAGTGGCGCGAGAGTCCGCGACTGGCCCAAGCGGTGACCTTGCCCGAGCACTTCCGCACAGGAGGCTACACGGCCTATGGCGGCGGAAAGATCTTTCACGCGCTGTCGTGGATCACCGATGGCTACGGCAAACAACAAAACGAAGCCAAACTGTGGGATCATTATTGGCCTTCGGCGACCAGCCCCATGCCGAAGCCGCAGTGGCCAACCGCGGCCGATGCCAAGCGGGCGGCCAACGGTTATCTACATTCCAAGCCGATCGCGGTCGGCAAAGAAATCAAGGGCCGGCCGCCGCACTACTTCGATTGGGCTCCCGATGATCAGCCCGAGTCAAGTACCGCCGACTACCAGGTTGTCGATTGGGCGATCGGCGAACTGGCCAAGCAACGCGACAAACCGTTTTTCCACGCGATCGGTATTTTTCGACCGCACATCCCTTGGTATGCGCCGACGAAGTACTTTGACCTGTATCCGGCCAAAGACGTATTTCTTCCGAAGGTCAAAGACAACGATCTGGCCGATGTGCCATCGGCGGGTCAGCGCTCGATTCGCAAGGCGTGGCATCGTTGGCTGGTTGCCAACGACGAGTGGCGTGGGGCCGTACGTGGATATCTGGCGTCGATCAGCTTCGCGGATGCCCAATTGGGTCGCCTAATCAACGCTTTGGATAAGAGTCCGCACGCCAAGAATACCATCGTCGTGCTCTGGTCCGACCACGGGATGCACCTGGGCGAAAAGCAGCAGTGGGAAAAGTTTACACTCTTTGAAGAAGCCACCCGCGTGCCGCTGATCGTGATCTCGCCGGGCGTGACGCAAGCGGGCTCGGTCTGTTCGCGGCCCGTCAGTTTGCTGGACGTCTATCCGACGCTTAACGAATTGTGCTCGCTGCCAAAGCGTGATGACCTGGATGGGTTGAGTCTGGTGCCGTTGCTCAGAGATCCTCAGGCTGAGCGAGAGCGGCCTGCGGTGACCACCTGGGGCAAGGACAACCACGCGGCTCGTGGTCAGCGTTATCGATACATTCGCCACCCCGATGGCACGCAGCAGCTCTACGACCACAAGGTCGACCCCAACGAATGGAACAACCTTGCTGGCGATCCACAGTTCGCTGACGTGATCGCGTCGCATCGGAAATGGCTGCCCAAGTCTGAATAGGGTTGTTTTCTCATTATTACTTCCCGGTGCTCTGCCGGAATTTGCTTGGCGGCATGCCAACTGCCTTTTTGAATGCGACCGTCATGTATTCGTCGTGTTGAAATCCGGTACGTGCAGCGATCTCGGACAGCGCGAGGTCGGTTTCCGAAAGTAAACGCTTAATCCGGTCAATCCGAATCCTCGTAATCTCCTCGTGCGGCGTGCGACCGAGGGTTTTGCGAAAACGGTTTTCCAAGATGCGACGTGACAAGGGAACTTCACGAAGGACGTCGCCGACATTGATGCCGCTGGTGGCGTTCTCCCGAATGAACCTGACGGCTGCCGCAACGTCGGGATCGTCGATGGCGAGGATGTCGGTCGATTGACGGGGCTCGATTCCCAATGGCTTGAGCAGGATGGGTTTTGACCCAATCTTCTCGCCTGACATCATCCGGTCGAGGAGCGATGCGGCTTCGTAGCCGGTGCGATGTGTGTTGCAAATAACGCTCGACAACGGTGGATCTGCAAGGTCACAAAGCAATCGGTCGTTATCAACACCCAATACTGCAACTTCTTCCGGTACGGCGATATCGAGTTCTCGGCAGACACCGAGCAATTGTTGCGCTTTGATGTCATAGCAGGCCATGATACCGACGGGACGCGGTAATCGCTTTAGCCAGGTCGTGAGGCCGCGTTTCTCACGGTTCCATGAGTACGTCGGTTCCATGCGAGGAATTGAATCATGCGTGTAATACTCGCAGCCCGCCTCGCGCACGAAGCGTTCAAAATGCTGTTGGCGCCAGTTTGACCAATTGAAGCCACCGTCTCCGCAGAACGCGAGATGTCGAAAGCCGCGTTCAACCAGATGCTCGGCGGCAATCTTGGCAATCGCCCCGTCATCGGTTTCAACCCACGGGATATCTGGCAAATGTCGAGCGGCGCTGACATCCACAACCGGCAGCTTGGTCTTGCGCACAACACGCGCTATCTCGTCCGTCTCAATGCGCGCGATGATTCCATCGCCTTTCCACCGATTCAGCCAATTGGGCGGACGCGCACCGCGTTCCTGCTCCGGCACAAACAACGACCAACGTTCGTGATGTCGGGTGTAATCGATGATCCCTTCCAGAACACCTCGCGCGTAGGCGTTGGATGTTTCGATGAGCAAAGCTACTGAGCGCCGATGTCCCATGATTGCAATTTCTCAAGGTCGAAAAACCGTTCCACGCGATGCGCGGCAAGTAGTGTCTTTATTTACCTTGTTTTCAGCGTATCCACTCCGGTGAGCCACGGCTATGGAACGGTAAAATTTCTCAAGTTTTTTGCGCAGAACCTCATGGGAATAAAGGCGTGACGAGCGACAATGAGTAGCGTTGGCCGATTTCGTTCCGTCCATCGTGACGAGAACAGTAGCCTGGCTGTCAGGAGCCAATCGAATGGTCGTGTCGAAATACCTTGCCGAAATGAATGTTCGAAGAAAGGGAGATCCCGTGAGAGGTACTGTTCATGCCGCAATGATTGGGTTGGGGTTCGGTGCTGAGTTTATTCCGATTTACAAGGCGCATCCGAACGCCAATGTCACGGCGATCTGTCGGCGGAACGAAGCCGAGCTGAACAAGGCCG
>JASLRF010000251.1 GCA_030744095.1 Pirellulaceae bacterium
TTTGAAGACCGAGGCCAACACCAGTTGTGCAAGCACTTCCACGCTTATTTTCTAGGGGTTATTGACGTTTTTACCTCAAGTAGTATCATGTTGTACTACCAAATCGAACGGTAGTATGGAAACGGGGGTGGCGTTGTAACCGCCAGCCCCCGCAAAAAGCACAGCGTCGTACTTGGGAGAACGACGCCATGCCAAGAAAGCATTCTACTTCGCGGAAACGCCTCCGCAAACCTGCCAAGCCCGATGGCTCGCCCCTATACCCGCACAACAGCGGAAAATGGGCCAAGAAGATCAGGGGCAAACTTCACTACTTCGGACGCTGGGACGACCACGATGCTGCCCTCGAGCAGTATGAATCAACCCGGGAAGCGTTAGAAAGCGGTGTTGATCCGGCTGCGTTCGACCCCAAAAGCTTCACCGTCTCGGACGCCTGCAACTACTTCTTGGAATCGTGTGAACATCGCGTAAAACGTAACGACTTGGCGGCCCGTACGTTTGCGGACTATCGGGCAACGTGCAAGTCTTTAACGGCGATGCTGGGGCGGGACGCGACGGTATCAAAGCTGGAGCCTCACCGATTCCGCGAAGTATCAACACCATCGCTGCAAAGCGGAATGTCATCGGCACGGCCAACGAAGTCACCCGGATACAGGCGGTCCGCAGACTGGTTCGGTGTTCACACCACTCGGTTCGGATTCAACGACTCAAGACGGGTTGAATCCGTCGTTTGTGATTAAAGACGAAATCCACGAGTGGCAACGGAAACACAGACAACTGAACGAGAAACTGTCGACGGGCGGCGCATCGCGACGACAACCGCTCGAATGGATCATCACTACGGCCGGCGATGATGATTCTGAAATCTGGGAAGAGGAACACGAGTTCGCTTGTCGTGTTGTCGAGGCCGGGGCGCGTGGACAGGTCATCGACGATAGCGTGTTCGCGTTCATCCGCACCATCGATGAGGACGACGACCCGCTGGACGAGGCCGTGTGGCCGAAGGCAAACCCGAACATCGACATATCATGCAAGAGGAAATATCTCCAGGCACAGGCAAACGAAGCAAGACAAAAACCGTCAGCCCTTAATTCGTTTATCCGATACAACACCAATCGACGGGTGGGATCATTCGAGCAGGCTTACCCGTCGCATCTCTGGAATCGCGGCAATCAATCATTCCCCGAACCGAAACCGGGCGATCTGTGTTTCGTCTCGTTCGACATCGGACGAACCAACGACTGGGCGGCGTGGGCGGCAGTGTTCCCGCAGCAGTTCACCGACAGCAACGGCGCAAAGAAATGGCGATACAAGATCAAGTCGAAGCCGTATTGCTGTAAGGGTGCCAACGTCACGGTTAAATACAGCGAGCCGCCTTACTCGTTGTGGATCCGCGACGGGTTGCTGGGCTTCCAGACTGACGAAGTTCTGGACGTTGCCGAACTCAGGCAGGACGTGCTTGAGCTGCGTGAAACGTACGACGTCAAGTCGGTGCCTTACGACGATTCCTATGCCAAGGAATTGGCGCTCGATTTGTACAACACGCATGGCGTTCCGGTCTTCAATTTCTACCAGACGCACCTGCGTTACAACGAACCGCTGATCGCCTTCGAGAACGCTTTGACCGAAGGCAGGATCGATCACGGCAACTGCCCTGTTCTGAACTTTCAGGCTGGCAACTGTCAGTACAACTACGATCCCAAAGGCAGGCGGATGCTGGATAAGGGCAACCGACAACGATGGAAGAAAATCGACGCAATGGTGGCTGTCATCATGGCTTTTTCCGAGGCAATCTACCACGCGAAGAGCGCGCCGACTTCGGTTTACAACCGGCGTGGCGTTTTGGTTATTTGACAAAGGATTGAAAGGTGCGACATGGGTAGAAAAACAATCTCGACATTGAACATCAAAGTCACTGCCAGCTCTGAAGGTGTGCGCAAGGGCATGAGGGCGGCCAAGGGCGAGATGCGCGGCTTCAAGGTCGGCGCTGTGTCATCACTCAAGGGCATCGCTGTTGCGGCGACGGCGACAGCTGCGGCCATCGGCCTCATAGTCAAAGTGACGCAAAAGCTACTGACCTCGATATTCGAGGCCTCATCAGCATTCGACGGACTGCTGAAGCGTGCCAGGGCGCTCGGAGTGGAAGTCGGACGGCTCGAAGCCGTGTCGTTGCTTGCAGAGTTCAGCGGTGCCGATGCCGACAAGATTGGCACAGCCATGGAGCGGCTATCGATCTCCATTGGTGACGCCACACGCGGCACTGGTGAGGCTGCGGACGCGTTCCGAAGACTGCGGCTGAATGTTGACGAACTGAATGCTCAAAGCGTCATCACGTCGATGGAGGATATCGGCCGGGCGCTGCAGTCGGTTGGCACGCGTGCGGAGCAACTCGATCTCTTGAGCGCATTGGTTGGTAGTCGTCAGGCTGGCGCGCTTATCAATACGTTTGATGCGATGGCCGGTGGATTGGGTGGTATCGAAGAACTGATGATCAAGATTGGTTTGTCCACTAACAAGATCGACAGCGAGAAAATCGAGCGGATGAATGATGCGATTGCTCTCGCAAAGAAATCAGCAGAGGGGTTCTGGCGTCAACTCGCCGTTGAATTGGAACCGGCGATCACCGAAACCGCGCTTGCGGTGTCGGAATTTTTAGCAGAGCTGAGGCCGTTCATCCCGGAAATTGCAAAGGCGACTCGCATGATTGCCCGGCTTGTCACCGTATTTGATCCATTTACTGGGCTTCTGGTTTCCGCCTCGAGGGCCATGAAGGCGCTGACTCCCGACAAGCACATCGCGAAGTCGTTCGATGGTGCCCGCGTACCGGTTGAAAAACTGACCATGCGTCTACGCGAAACGAGAGCAGCCGTCGACGAAATCCGCGCAGCAACAGCAGACGCCTTTGACCCGGACAAGGTTGCACGGTTGCGCGAAGAACTGGAGAGCATGTCAGATGTCACAGCACCACGTTTCAGGCACGGGAACACGTTCGGTGGCGTCATGGGGTCAGCGGGCGGTATAGCGACTGTTAATGAGACTGCCCGCAATCGCAAGAATCAAATAATCGAGGCCCGCAAGATCGCCGAAGAACAAGCCAAGCTCGACCGAAAGCGCAACGAAATCCTTGGGAAGTTGCTCCTCGAAAGTCTTAAGCCACGAGAGCCCGTCAAAGTCAAGAAAATATCCATCGTAGGGTGATGCAATGCTTGAATTTCTCGGTTGGGGTGTCGTTGGCGCGGCGATCTATTGGTATTTGAGCGAATGCGTCGAGTTGATCCGTCTCCTGCGGAGAGATTCGCCAGACGCGCCGGCCTGGACCTACCTCGTCATTGTCTTCGCGTGGCCTGTGCTCCGGATCCGGCAAGAGATTCAGGATCGGTGGCAGCGGTAGCTCTTTGAAAACCTGACAGCCCACTGGAGCAGCACACGACTGCCGATGTGGCTATAGTCCAGCTC